>NZ_BDBA01000009.1 GCF_001612745.1 Nocardia amamiensis NBRC 102102
GGTGCGTTCGAGCTCGCGCAGCCGGCGCTGCGTGGCGTCGTCACCGAGGCGGCGCACCGCCACCCGGGTGTCCCAGGTTCCCCACGTGACCGCGAATCGCACGCACAAGTACATCCCGACCGCGCCCACGGCCAGCGACACCACGCTCTCGCCGATCGGGATTCGGCCCAGCACCGTCAGACCGGCCGTCCACCCGAGGTAGCCGAGCACGACCGTCAGCACGGCGATAAGCGCAGCGCCGCAGGCGATTCCGTATCCGGCACGGAGCAGCGCATAACCCGCGGGATCGCGATCGGGCAGATCACGCACCGCGTCGGCGTCGAACCAGTGCACCAGCCGGTGCCGGTCGCGGCGCACATGCCGCCGCAGCCGCGGTCCCCGCCCAGCCAGCACCGCGATGCCGGTGACGGCGCTGACGGTGCCGAGCAGCGCGCCCACGATCGCGCGCCCGGCCCGCCGGGACGCGTCGAGAACATGCGGTGCGATCATGAACTCAGTGTGACCCGGCCCCGTAGGCGACGGGCGAGCCACTCCACGACCAGTGCGATCACACATCGTCTGCATCGGCTAGGGCCGGGCAAACGCGCTCGGTGCGCCTGGTGCGGATTGCGACCACGACCAGGCCGGCCAGTGCGGTCAAGCACAGCCAGGCGAACAGGTCGCCCACCGCGCCATAAACCGTCGGTGTGCCGCGTGTCGGCACCTGGGCCACTATCGTCGGATCGTCGCCGCTTGTGAAGTAGTCGCTGGCGGCTACGACGCGGCCGAGGTGATCGACGACCTCGGATATGCCTTCGGTGGTGGGGCGGAGCAGGGTGTAGCCGTTCTCGATCGCGCGGAACCTCGCGTTCTGCGCGTGCATGTCCTTGATGCCGCGCCAGTCGTTGGACGGCGCCAGCATGACGTCGGCTCGCTGCTGACCTGCATGCCGCAACAGCGCGGGAAAGTTCATGTCGTAGCAGATCGCTGTGGCCAGCCGTCCGAACGGGGTGTCCGCGGTGGGCACCACACCGTCGCCGGCGGCGTAGGGCTCCAGAACCGGGATGGGATGCGCCTTCTGGTAGTCCCACACGGGTGTGCCGCTCGGCGCGACCAGCACCGTCTGGTTACGGACATACGGTGCGGTGGTGGTGTACACGGTCATGCCGGCGGACAGGTAGATGTGGTGCCGCTCGGCGAACTGCCGGAAGTCGGCCAGCAGAGCCGACTCGTCGCGTGCCATGGTCACCACCGCCGACTCCGGCCAGGCCACGAGTTTCGCTCCGGCACCGGCTTCGCGGGCGCTGCGTGCCAGCAGGTCGTCCACGACGTGAGCGAACGCCTCGCGCAGCACGGCGGGGTCAGCCCTGTTCAGCTCCTCCACCGATTGGTATGGGGCGAGGGCCCCGACAGTATGCGCCCAGGCGCTGGGGGAGGGCGCGACACCGGCCATCCGCACGGTCGTATCGGTTGACGTGGACGAGACAATCCGCGCCCCGCCGACCGTGAGGACCACGGCCAGCACGCTCAGGTAGGTCACGACGGTGGTGCGCAACCACCGGGGGCGCGACCGGTCCTGCCAGCAGGTCACGGTGACCGAGGCGAACCAGGCGACCATGAAACTCACGCCGTAGACACCGGTCACGGATGCGAGCTGGGCCAAGGGCAGGTTGCCGTGCTGCGTGGTGCCCAGCACGCCGTAGATGCCGCCGACCGGGGTCATAGTCGACACCACGAACTCGACGGCCACCTTCGCCAGCGGGAACGCGAGAGTGCTCACCAGCGCCCAGTGCCCGAGCCTCGCCGCGACCAGCCGATCGATCAGATACGGCACGCTGAACACCAGGCTGAGCGCGCCGCCGATCAGAATGAAGGCCGGATTGCCGAGCTCCGCGTGCCACATCCACACCGCCAGGTCCAGCGTCATGACCAGCCACATCCACAGCCCGGCTACCCACCACCGGCTCTGTCGGCTGAACCGGAGCAACAGAACATGGCACAGCCACGCCGCCAGCGCCACGTCCCAGCGGGCATGGATGGCGAACAACGACAGAACGCAGCCACCGAGCAAGATCAGATACCGCACGGCGGCGACGCTACGGAACACCCCCAGTGCATCACCATGCGGAAACCCGCACAATCCAGGCGGGAACCCACAACCCCAGCAACAGCGACAACCAGTCGCCAGAATCCACCATTCGCGACCAATCGGCGTCCTGAAGCGCGGCAACATCGTGCGCTGCCAGGGCTGTGGCCGAAAGATGCGGCATGTGCAGCGCTCATGCACAGCCCATCACGCAGTCGTGGATGTGCGGCGGTAGAAGTCGACCTGGTCGGCGACCACACGGTCGCGGAACTCGGGGTTGGTGTAGAAGGTGAAATGGGTGCCGGGGTACACGCGGAGTTCGCCGTGGAGGGCTCGGTCGGCCAGCTCGCGGCTGTTTTCCAGGGGTGTTTCTCGGTCCTCGGCGGCGACGCAGACCAGCAGCGGGCAGGAGAGGCGCGCGGCGGACTCAGCGGGGTGGTAGCGCATCATCTGCAGTAGGCCTCTGGGGGCCACGATGTTGCGCCACGATGTGCTTTGGCCACCACCGGTCAGAGCCTGGATGTGCTGTTCGGCCTCGGGACTCGCAGTGACGGCAAGCTCTCCGGGGTGGCCCACCATGGGGATGTAGTAGGGGCGAAGGCCCAGCTTGCCGCGGAGGGCGTCCCAGATGATCGCGCAGAGCAGCTTCAGCGTGTCCGCGGTCGACCGGCCCTCGACCTTCTTCGGGAATCCGTTGAACGGGATCTGCGCCACGACGCCTGCGACGCGGGGATCACTCGCGGCCACGGTGATGGCGTGTGCGCCGCCCAGCGAGTTGCCCCACAGCAGCACCCTGCCGGGATCGACCCGTTGATGTTCTCGGGCGAAGACCACGGCGGCCGCGATATCGGCAAGCTGGGCGCCGATATCGGGGACCTGGCGGGGTTCGCCGTCACTCTCGCCGAAGCCGCGGTAATCGAAGACCAGCGCCGCGAAGCCCGCGGCGGCGAACCGCTCGGCGTAGTCGAAGAGCCGGTCCATCGTTCCGCTGTAACCGTGGCACAGCACCACGCACGGCACCGGTCCGGACTCGACGGGCAGGTAGAGGTAGCCGCCGCACCGGACGCCGACGACGGTGAACGACACTTTGGTTCGCATACGGATCATCTCCACGGCTGCAGACCGGCTACCGGTAGCCGGCGATTGGTTCAGGAAAGGAGTTCACGGGCGGCGGCCCAGACCCGGGCGAGCCCGAACTCGGCCAGGCCGCGAAGCAGATCACGGAAGGTCTCCTCGGTGGCCCCGGCTGTCCTGGCCAGCTCCGCGTGCAGGCGCATCGATTCGCCCAGCGTCTGGTAGAAGACATCCACGGTCAGGCACGCGATTGCCCGTTCCTGGACGCTGAGATGGGGGCGGGCCCAGCGCTGGGCCAATTGGTCCTCGGTGAAGGCGGCCAGTCCGGGGTCCACATCCTCCAGTTCGCGGACGGTGCGAACCAGCGCATCGGTCAGCGGCACCGGCGCGACGGGATCGGCGTCCTGTGGCCCGGGCAGGCCGAGTTCGCGCAAGCGCTGAAAGGCCGAGACGACGACGGGGTAGCCAACATAGGGGGCCAGGTGACGGTAGAGCTCCCTGATGGACTCGGGTTCGACGCCGTTGGCGAGGGCCATCTGCACATGCATGGTCAGGGGCAGGTCCAGGTGCGGGTGGCACAGGTCGGAAGTCAAACAGACGAAGGCTTTCTCGCGCATCGTCAGATGCGTCAGGCCCCACAGGTTCGCGCCCGCGCCGATGGCGAGCTGGGCGAAGACGGGGTCGAGGGCGGCGAGCGCGTCGGCTCCGGCGAGCTGGGTCATGACTTCTCCGTTCAGGACAGACCCAGCGCGCGCAGGCGCAGGGCATCGAGGGTGTACTCGGGGACGACGCGCCCGAGCGTGCTCATCAACCGCGACTTCTTGCCGACCGGATAGCGGGCGCGCGGTTTGCGTGCGGTCAACGCGTGCAGCACAGCGCGGGCGATCACGTCGGGGTTCGAGCCGGTGCGTTCCTCTTCGAGACTGCTGGCGACCATGGTCCGGTACGCGGCGCCGTACAGCCGCCTGCCTTCGGGTCCGAGAGAATCCACGCGGGGTTCGACCTCGTCCTCGAGTTTGTCGACGGCATCGGTGTGGGTGGACCCGGGTTCGATGAGGACCGTGTGCACGCCAAAGGTTTCAGCTCCATCCGCATGGCGTCGTTGATCGAGCGGATAGCGTGTTTGGAGGAGCAGAGCGGACCGCCGAAGGGCAGGGTGATCCAACTGCCCACCGAGCCGACGGTGACCACTCGGCCGTGGGAGGCCCGCAGCATCGGCAGCATGGCCTGGGTCACGGCGAGCTGGCCGAACACATTGACCTCGTACTGCCGACGCCACTCGTCCAGCGGAACGAACTCGACCGGTCCGGTCACGCCGATTCCGGCGTTGTTGATCAGCGCGTCGAGACGGCTCAGACCTTCGGCGACCTCGGCGATCCGGCCGGGATCGGTGACGTCGAGCTGGATCGGGGTGACGGTCTTGCCGAGCGCCTGTCCGTCAGTCTCTTTACGGACGCCGGCATAGACGGTGAAGCCCTCGCGGGCCAACAGCAGCGCGGTGGCCCGCCCGATGCCGGTGGAGGCACCGGTCACGAGGACGGTCGCTGAAGGAGGTTCGGATCGCTTTGCCATAGTCCCGACGCTACGAAGATCGCTGTAGCCGTCGCATCCGTTAGATGACTGGTATTCGCCCGCGCTCGTATCGGTCAGCTAGCGCAGGCGCGCCGCGAGGAGGGGCATACAACTCCGGCGCCGCCGAGCCAGCGACGATCACATTGCCGATTCCGGATGGATTCACCGCCTATCCGGTGCGCGATCGGCCGCTGCGGTCCGGTGCGTAGGTTTTGTGCAGTTCGGCCGCGTGCATGGTGGGCATGGAACCGCCGAAGTAGCCGTTACATCGCCACCGGCGCGGCGGCGCCCACCTCGAGCGGTGCGAAGCCGGTCGCGGCGCGATTGCCGTCCAGGGTGATGCGCCCGCCCAGCGGGCCGGCCGCGTACGCAGAGTTCGGTCCCTGGTGTTCGTTGGAGTTGACGTCGCCACGGATGGGCGCGACCCCGAGGATGTTTCTCTCAGGTGTCGGCAACAGCGGCCCATCGGCGTGTGAGTCGGCGGCATGCGTGGACGAGCTCGGGTGGGTGAAGGTCGGTGAGTTCGGTGTCGAAGGTGGCGAGGATGCCGGCGACGCCAGCCCAGGACCAGGCGCCGAGAGTGAGCCGGCAGTGTTCGGTGTCGAGGTGTTCCACGACGGAGCCGCCTGGCGCCCAGCGGGCCACGATGTGAGCGGGCAGGTTGAGCCGTGCGGTGCCGGTGCATTGCCAGTCGGCCGGGGTGTCGCCGCGGTCGTGGGTGCGCATCACGAAGTGGGCTAGGTCGTCGTCGGGCAGCGCGCGGGCGGAGAAGTGCTGCGTAGTGGGGCGGGAGTGCAGTCGATCGACGCGGTGCACTCGCCATTCATGGTCGGTGAGGTCGTAGGCGACCAGGTACCACCGGGCGGCCCAGACGACCAGGTGGTGCGGCTCGATGCGGTGTGCGGGCAGGAAGTCGGGATCCCGGGGGTCGGGGCGTGTGCCGTCGGGGCGCAGTGTTTCTGTGATGAGTAGGTGGCGGTGGCGTACCGCGGTTCCGACGGCGGTGAGAGCGGCCGGGTCGATGGGAGGGGCGGGGAACTCCCAGTAGTTCTGCAGTCGGGTCAGGCGCAGGGATTCCATGGATGCCCGCAGCGCAGGGGGCATGACCTGGTGCAGAGTGGCCAGTGCCCGCGCCGCGTCGTCCCCTAGGCCGAACATCGTGCTGGGCGCGGTCTGCAGGGCTACTGCGACCGCGAGGGCCTGGTCGTGGTCGAACAGCAGCGGCGGCAGGGTGTGCCCGGCGCCGAGCCGATAGCCGCCGTCGGGGCCGTGGATGGTGGTGATCGGGTAGTCGAGCTGGCGCAGTGTTTCTATGTCGCGGCGGACGGTGCGTTCGCTGACTCCGAGCCGGGTGGCCAGCTCGGGCAGCGGCCACTGCCGTCCTGATCCGAGCAGAGACAGCAGTCGCAACGCCCGGTGTGAGGTGTTCGCCATCGTCTCATCATGACCGGTAGTGGCCACTCGGTGTCCACTACCGGTGGCAGGGTGGGTTCTGTTCATCGAGCAGTGGCAGAGAGGACGGTCCGGGTATGCGGGTGGTTGTGGTCGGCGGCGGGATCGGCGGGCTCGCCCTGGGGGCAGGGCTGCGTCGCCGGGGATTCGAGGTGGCGGTATTCGACCGCGACACCGACGTGGCGGCGACCGGCGGTTACCACATCACCCTGGACGAGCGGGCGCAGTCGGCGCTGAAAGATCTAGTGGAACCGAAGATCATGCAGCGGTTGCTGGCATCGGGGTCGGCGCTGCGGCTGCGCGAGCGTGACGCGTTATGGGACCGCCGCGGCCGGCTGCTCGGCCACGGACCGGACCTCAGTGGCAGCGGCAGTGTCGACGTCGATCGGATCACCCTGCGGATGTTGTTGGCCGAAGCGGTGGGTGATGCCCTGCACCTGGGATGCAGCGCGTCCGGCGTTGGCCATGATGACCACGGCGCGCCCCAGGTGCTGTTCACCGGTCGGGCGCCGGTCTCGGCGGATCTGGTGGTGGGCGCAGACGGCACTCACTCGGTGGTAGTCCGCCACCTGGCGGGAGGCCCGACCAACAGCCCGGCGGGCATCATCGGGTTCTCCGGCCGCACCCTCTTGCGAGACCTCAGTTCCGGAGAGCAGCAGCGGCTGAGGCCACGATCGGGGCTGGCGATCGGCCCGCATGGGGCAGCGCTCTATATCGGCTTCCTCGACCCGGTGGGCAACGCCGCGCTCGACGCTCCGGAGTTGCGGATGTCGGTCACCACCGGACCCACCTACATTTGGGGCGCGATGTTCCCCGAATCCGCCGGCACCGACTCCCTGCGTGACCTGCGTGGCGGCGCGCTGCAGGCCGCGCTGCTGGGCCGGTTTCGCAAGCGGGGCTGGGCCGAGCACACGCTCGAGGTCATCGCCCAGGCCGACCCGCATAGCGTGGCCGGGTTCCGCTTCAACGCCGCCTCCACTCGTGCGGACGATCTCGCGCCCTGGCCCGCGGGTCGAATCACCGCGCTCGGCGACGCCGTCCACGCCACACCACCCACCGCCGGAATGGGAGCGGGCGCGGCCATCCGCGACGCCGCCAGCCTGCTCGAGCACGTCAGCGCCGCAGCCGCCGGCACCGCAACCCTCACCGACGCCGTGGAACAGTTCGAGGCCGACATGCGCCAGCGCGGCGGAGAAGTCCTGACCCTGGCCATGAAGACCGTCCGGTGGATCCTGGCCACCGACACCACACTCGGCGCCGCAGCCACCGCCGTGAGCACCCCGATACTGGCCGCAGCCGCCCGGCTACGTCACTGACGATCCGCGCGACGTCCGTGCGCTGTACTCAGAACAGGGTGTCGCGCACGGGCCGGTAGCCGGTGGGGCCGACCTGGCCGTGAAGACAGTTGGCGATGGCCGTGCCCAGCGCGTTGGTCGCCAGCGCGGCGGTCTGGGTCGGTGGTGGCCGACCGGGCCATGTTGTCGGGATTTATCCTCCGGTAGAGCAGTGCCGCTGGGAGCGGGCTGCGTTGTACTGGTGCGGGTTAGGGCTCGAGCACGATTTTGCCGTGGGTGTGTCGGCGTTCGAGTTCGGTGTAGGCCTGGCGGACGTGTGTCAACGGGTAGACGTTGGCGATCGGGACTTCGAGGTGTCCCCCGGCTATCAGGGCGGCCAGTTCGGCGAGTACCTCGGCGCCCGGCCTGGCGTTGGTTCCGCGGTCGATCTCGTCGACCCGCAAGACCTCGATTCCGCCGAACTCGTCGTATCCGACTGCCTATGTCATTGTCGTGCTTCTCCTCCGACGCGCGATGCGCGGCTGACTTCGAGAACGGGAATGGTGGCCACCGGTGTGCCCGTCACCAGGGCACCGTTCCCGCGTCGTCGAAGAATCCGCCGGTCGGGCCGTCATCGGGCAGGGTCGCGAGGCGAATCGCGATCGCCGCACCCTGTTGCGGTGTACGGACGCCGCAAAAGCCGTTGAGGTCGGTGGCAGTGAAACCGGGACAGCCGGAATTGATCAAAATGTTGGTATCACCCAGTTCCTTGACGTACTGGATAGTGAGGGCGTTGAGGAAGGTCTTCGAGGCCGAGTAGGCGGCGGGAACCGGGCCCATGTCGATGCCAGGTGTGGTTTGCAGGGTGAGCGAGCCGACGCTGCTGGACATGTTGACGATTCGCGGTGAGGCCGAGGCGCACAGCATCGGCAGCATCGCGTTGGTCACCCGGATGACCCCGATCACGTTGGTTTCCACGACGATTCGCACGGTCGCGGGATCGACCGTGGTCGGTGTCTGCGGAATACCGCCGGTGATCGCGGCATTGTTGACCAGAACATCGAGCCCTCCGGCATGGTCGGCGATCAATTCGGCCGCCGCGGCCACGCTTGCGTCGTCGGTCACGTCGAGCGGCACACCGAACGCATCGGTCCCGGCCGCGCGCAGCTTCTCCACCGCGGTGTCGCGGCGTTGCCGATCACGCGCGCCCACACCGATTCGCCAGCCGAGCACGCCCAGGCCCGCCGCGATCTCGTATCCGATTCCCTTGTTCGCGCCGGTCACCAGCGCAATCGTCTGTTCACTCACACCGCCGATCCTGCTGCGATTCCGGGTGCAGTGTCCAAGACCGATCGGGTGGGCGGCGATACCGCACGGGTATTGGACGTGGTCGGCGACGGATACCATGACCCGGTGGAAACGCGGGAGATGCGATACTTCGTCGCCGTCGCCGAGGAGTTGCACTTCGGGCGGGCGGCACAACGGCTCGCGATCGCGCAACCACCGCTGTCGCGGGCGATCCAGCAGCTCGAACGGCGGCTCGGAGTCGTCCTGCTGCACCGCGCCGCTCGCGCAATCACGTTGACCGAGGCCGGGTCGGTGCTGCTGCAGCAGGCCCGGCTCGCCCTCGAAGCGGTCGACGCCGCCGAGCGCCGCACCCGCCGCGCCGGCGCCGACCGGCCCGGTGTGGTGCTGGCCACCAAAGCAGGAGCGTCCAGAGAACTGTTGTCGAAGCTGCTGGACGCCTACGCCGCCGACCCCTGCGCTGTCGCAGTCGAGGTGATGCTCTGCGGGCCCGGCGAACCAGAAGGCCTGCTACGCAACGGGCGTGCCGACGTCGCTCTGCTCCACCGGCCCTACGACACGACGGCCGGATTCGACACCGAGGACCTGCACACCGAACAGCAGGTCATGGTCCTGCCCGCGGGGCATCCCCGCGCCAACCGACCCCACATGTCGATGGCCGAGGTCGAAGCCCTGACGGACCTGCCCCTGCCACGCTGGCCTCGACAGGATGGGAGCTATCCCGACGGCCCCGGCCCACAGGTTCGCGACCATACCCAATTGACCCAGCTGATCACGCTCGGACGAGCCTGCGCGCTCATGCCCGAGTCGCTCCGAGCCCAGCTACGCGACGATCACGCCATCGTGCCCGTGCCGGACGCACCGGCCGTCACGACCGTCATCGCCTGGCCACCACACAGCAGATCCAAAGCCGTCGCCGACCTCGTCCGTACGGCGATACACCTCTAGCCGATAACATCCGCAAATGCCGCATATCGGGCGGATGCAGTAGCGAAGAGATTCCTGTCCGCACGCAAAGCCTGCGCGCTGGTCGAGGCTATCGAACCGGGCGATCCGGCGAGCAAGGTCCGTCTCCGCTCGAGTGCAGTGACTTCGAACTGCGTATGGCATACCACACACAATCGAATTCGACGGCTAAGGTCTGACTCGGTCCGCCCATCAGGGGCAGCTGAGTGGAGGGATTCGAAGAATGAAGTTCGAGAAAATCACTGCTGCCGTCTTCATAGCCATCTCGGCCCTGGTTATCACTGCGGCAACCGCCCACGCCGAGCCAGCCGTAACGGAGCAGCCGACTGCGGGGGGCACGACTTCTGGTGTGGATCACGGAATCAACTACCAGATCACCGTTTCGCCAGTCGACAGGAGCATTATCACCACCGTCGAGAATGGCAAGTTCGAGATCGCACAGAACGGTGCGGTGGTGCTCGAGTCCGGCGACGGAGTGGCGGTGACCGAAGTGCCGCAATGGCACGCCGTCGACGGGCGTTCAATCGCGAGTGCGCAGCACATCGGTGCGGACGGCCGCACCCTGACGCTGACACCGACCGCGACGGCAGAAGATATTGCGCAACTGAAAGACACCAGCTCCTACGACCGGCTCAAGGAGCAGATCAACAAGAACCTGCCTGGCGTCGTCGGCGGTGCCATCGTGGGCGGCATCCTCGGGGCGTGTGTAATTTTGATATGGGGGATCAGCATCCCCTTAGGTGTGCTGATCGGTGGAACCGTCGGCGGATACGTCACGGGCGGCCCGGAGTTCCTCGACGCCGTACAGGCGTTCGCCACCGGCCAGCCGTGATCACGGGCGGGTGAAATAGCGGCCAACCGGTCGGGGGAGGAGCATCTGCGAGAAATCGGGGCTCCGGAGAAGAAGTAATCGCGCAAGAAACAACGACGTTGCCTGGACCAGCGCTGGAGGCGGGTTGTCTGAGCCGGTTGCGACGATCTAGCAGCGTCGGTGTCCGGCTCCCCTTCCTGGTGAGCGGCTCGGTGTAGAGGGAGTCCTGGTCTGGTTCCGGGACTCCCTCGCCGGCTGGGTAAGAATTGCGCCCTGGCCGTGCATCAGGGTCGGACCGCTCCAACGCAACAGATAGTCAGGTCCTCAGCTGGCGGTGTCGAACACAGTGCCGACAGTAGCGAGTCTCGAGATGGCGCCATCATCGGCGGTCGGACACGCGGGCTGCAAGACCAGTTCCGCGTTGTTGTTGAGACAGTTTGGCGTAGACATACTCCGCTACGGATTGCGAAATATCCTGGACTGCAATGCCGTTGATTGGCGCGGTCGGTGTATATGGATAGGTGCAAACCGTTCCGGATACGGACCGCATCCTTCCAATCGGGCGTTGAGGTGGGAGAGTTCGCGCCCATGTGCCGCACGCAATCATTTCTACCTGCCAAGCATTTGAGCATTGCGCCCTGCCGTTCTATGTACTGATCTCCGGTACGTGCTGGCCCAAGACTCGGGCGCGATCGGAACCACCCTGCGAAACCGCGCCGGGAGCGCGGCGATCGGCCACCGATCAATCGCGCGACGGGTCGGGCTGCCATGGGATATATAGGCGCCCGTCGGCTTCCGCTGCTTGCTCGGCTGAATGTAGCTGGAACGGAGTGATGCCGCCGCCTTCCCATGGGCCGACCGATCCGGCGGCGACCGCGGCAGACGACTTGGGCGTCAACTCGAACTCGTTGCGCACCACGGTGATCGGGCGGTCCGCGAGGGTAAACCAGTCCAGGTCGAGGAAATCGTGGCTGCCCTGGGTGAGGGCGCCACGGCGCATGGCGTCGGCGAGGCGGGTGGCCATGCCCGCGGTCCGCAGGTGGCCCTCGTTTGCCTCGAACAGGCCGGCGCCGGCGTGGAGGTAGCCGGTTTCGAAGAGGGAGACCACCATGGCGAGCAGGCTGAAAGCGCGCGGGTCGTCGTTGGCGCGCGCCATGAAAGCGAAGACTTCGATCTCGTTTTCCAAGGTGGTGCCGTATCCGGCGAGCACGTGCACCCAATCGTGCTGAGCCAGCAGTGGCGGCGCCGAACCAGGCAGACCTGGGGTGACGAAGCCGCGATCGCGGTAGAAGTCCGCGACGCCGCGGCCGAGCGTCCCCACCGGCAGGTCGCGCAGCGACGCCCAGCGTGCGGCCAGCACCGTGTCGTCGCTGACCTGGCCCCACGAGCTGTCAAGGCTCTGGGTGTGCAGCGCGGTGAGCCTGCGCGGGTCGAGGCCGCCGAGGTATCCGTTGCGTGCGAAGTCGACCGCGGCGAGATCGATGGCGCCTTCGGCAAACTTGTGCGCTACCGCGATCATGTCGTCGTCGACGTCCAATGCGTCGGCGAACTCTCGCAACCTGTTCGAGACCACCGGTGGCAGCGGCCGCACCACCAGCGCAGCCAGCAGCATGGTCTGCACGATCCGTTCACGGAAGATCCGGTTGCGCCGAGCCAAGTGGACCGCGAATTCCGGCGCGGTGATGGACTCCAGTGTCGCCAACTCGACCGGGTGGCCGGTCATGGACAGGAACAGCGCAGGAATCAGCAACTGCTGCAACGGTGTCAGACCGTTCTCCCCCTGCGCGGCCGTGACCACACCGCGCGCGAGTAGCTGTACCTCGTCGAGGTCTGGCGGGGTCAGCAGCACATCGTCCATCCGGTTCACCTTCCGGCCTTTCCAGCATCGTTTTTCCACGGCTCATTATCGATGCGAATCGGTCTCAGTGCGTATTTGTTCGCCGTCGGCATGCGCGCTGTCTCCCCTTCACGCGACGGGGCTGAACGGTGCCCAGCGTTCGATCGCGAACGCGCTACCGTCGCGCCACACCCGGGCCGGCTGAGGTGGCTGCGCCAGTAGTGATCACGCTCGCTGCCCTGACCGCGGGATGCGCCGCCAATACCGCCGCACCCAGCGATGAACCAGACTGCCGGGCAGCGGACTCCCGGTCGCGTGCACCTGCATGGCTTCGGGCACATGACATCTCAACACGCCCTACCTTGCCGACGATGGTCTGACGGACTCACTACTGCTTCGGTCGGTCCATACCGGTGAATCTTCTCCACCAGCCGAACCTCTTCGGTTGTTCCGCGCTCTCGGTGTGGAATCCCATGTCGGGGGACTTCTCCATGGCTCCGATTAGATCACCCTCGCGTTCGCCGGAACGTCCGCTCATGCCGCGTTCCAGGTGTCCGGTGAGGCCATGATCAACGGCTGGCCGGACGGCCCGCATGCATCCCTGTCGCCGGGCCACCGCGTGGCCCCGCTGCCGGTGAGGCGATCGATTCCTGGTGGGCGCGATTTGAGGCAAACGCCTCATGCGACCACGAAGGCGGCGGACCGATGATCAAGGCATGACCAAACGAGTTCAGGAATCATGGAGATCACCGGTCATGACCGAATTGACATTCGAACCACCGACCGTCGAGCGGTTCGGTAAGCGCACTTCAGATCACGCACTTGGAGTGCCGGGCGGCGGGCGGGTCGATGCAGTCAACGTAAGCCGGCATGTCGGGGCGCGGCAGATTCTCCAGGAGCTGTCGTTGTCGATCGCACCGGGCGAGTTGGTCGCCATTGCCGGCGGCAGTGGAGCAGGAAAGAGCACATTGCTGGAGATCCTCGCGGGACTGCGACCACCGTCTGCCGGGGAGGTTCGGCATGACGGCGTCGTTCGCGGGGCCCGAGTCAGCGCCGATTCCCGTATCGGCTACGTACCCCAGGAGGACATCATCCACCTAGAGATGCCCCTGCGCCGCACACTGCGCTACGCGGCGCGGCTGCGGCTGCCCGCAGGCACATCGGCGGCCGAGGCGGACCGGGTAGTCGAAGAGACCATGCATGATCTCGACCTGGCTGATCGGGCCGAGGTGCCGGTCCGTGCGCTCTCCGGCGGCCAGCGCAAGCGGGCCAGTATCGCCGTGGAGCTACTGACCCGGCCACACCTTTTCTTCCTCGACGAACCAACCTCCGGGCTCGATCCGTCGACCGCAGCCGACGTGATGCGCCTGCTGCGCCGACTCAGCCAGCGCGGGGTCACGGTCGTCCTCACGACGCATGAGCCGGCCGGCATCGACCGGTGTGACCGGGTGGTATTCCTGGCGCGCGACGGCCACCTGGCCTTCACCGGCAGCCCGACCGAGGCTCGGCGGTACTTCGGCGTGGAGGATCTCGCCGAGGTGTACGACCGGCTGGCTCGTGAGCACACCCCTCAGATCTGGGCCGAGCGATTCGCGGACAGCGGTGGGAAGTCGAAAGCCCGGCCAGGCTTGGCTCTACTGCCCATCCCTGCCACCCGTTCGGACGTGAAGCGCACGGGCACGGTCCGGCAATGGTGGCTACTTACCCGACGCAATGTTGATGTTCTCCTTCGCAACCGGCTGACCCTGGCGGTCCTGCTCGGGTCACCGGTGCTGGTCACTGCGATGATGGCGACGCTGTTCAAGCGCGGCGCGTTCGATCCGCGTAGCGAAGCCGACCTCGGCCCGGCCCAGATCGTGTTCTGGATCGCATTCGCAGGCTTCTTCTTCGGCCTGACGTACGGCTTGCTCCAGATCGTCGGGGAGATGGCCGTCTTCCGGCGGGAGCGCCTCGCCGGACTCAGCGTGGGCGCCTACGTGACATCCAAGGTGACAGCCCTGCTTCCGGTGCTGGCCGGAGTGAGCGCGGTGCTCCTCGGTGTGCTGCGGGCGCTCGGTCGGCTCCCCGCCGTTGGATGGGACGTGTCCGCCTTCCTCTTTGTGACGATTGTGATCGAGGCGACCTCGGCATTGGCCCTCGGATTGCTCGCCTCGGCCGCGGTCTCCAACGCCGCGCAGGCCGCCCTCGCCCTGCCGATGCTCTGCTTCCCTCAGGTTCTGTTCGGTGGCGCCATAGTCCCCGTTGACGAGATGGCCTTCCCGGGACGCCTGATGAGTCTCGGCCTATCCAACCGCCACGCATTCGAAGCGCTGGGGCGCGACCTGGATCTCGACCGGTACACCGCCACGCTGCCGGCCATGTCCGCCTACGGCGACACCTTCCACGGAGGCACCGGCGCCAGTCTCATCGCGCTCGCCGCGTTTGCCGTTGGCCTCATGCTGGCCACTGTGTGGGTCTTGGATCGGCGATCCCGGCCCGGCGCATCCCGGCGATGAAGGTGCAGCGCAAGTCGGTCCCGCCAGATGTCTGAACAGACATCGGCGGGCCCAAGCGTGCGGCACCGACGATGTTCCGTACTTCCGAGTGCACAGCCTGACGTCCAGACCGGCCCGTCAATACGAGTGCAGGGCCGAAACAGCACCGGTCGATGCCTCGCCACGAACTGGACGCGCGCTGCCGGCTCGGCCCAACCAGTTATCGCCGGCGCAGCGGATGATTCAATTTCCCACGGCCGCATTGACCGGGAAGCCCGCCAGACCCCGATCGATCGCGGCGAGACTGGCCTGCGTGCGGTTGTTGACGCCGAGCTTGGCATAGACACGTTCGACGTGGTTCCGTGCGGTTTTCTCGGCGATGAACAGTTCGGCGGCGATTTCTCGGTTCGACCGGCCCTGCGCGACGAGTCGCAGGATCTGGACCTCGCGGTCGGTCAGCCCGGCCGGCCAGGGCGTCCGCCGCGATATCCGCGGCCCGGCCACCGCAAGCACGGCCGCAGCCGATTCGGCGTCGAAGCGTCCGGCGCGCGCCTCCTTTTGTAACTGAGTGGCAGCGCCGCGAGGATCGAGCGGCGGCCGGTGGGGCCGCGCCTCGAGCAGTCCCTGATAAGCCTCCGCCGTGGCAAGCAGCCGGTCCTGCGCGGTCAACTCCGCGCCAACGATCCCCCGGGGGAAGCCGGACCCGTCGATCCGTTCCCGGTGCTTCATCGCAACGGGCACCACCGACTCCAAGCCGTTGACTCGGCTCAGTATCCGGCCGGTCAGATCCGGATACATCCGTACCCGTTCCCATTCAGCCGTAGTGAGCGGCCCCTTCTTCTCCCAGATCTGGTTGGACACTCCCATTTTGCCGAGGCCGTGCACGAGGCCGGCACGGTAGAGAAGCGTGATGTCCGACGGCGACATGCCCAGGTGTCGGGCTGCCCTGGCCACCAGATTCGCGACGCCACGCGAATGCCCTAGAGTGAACGGAGATTTGAGATCGACGAAATCAGCCATGGCCTCGAGTAACTCGTCGCTTTCCTCGGCCGTCAGGGTTCGGTCACGATCCGGTGCTTGGGCCAACGCTTGGGTCCAGACGTCGATTTCGAGCAACCCATCCACGATCGCCGCCGCGTCACGATCGAACACCGCCGCCACGGCTGGGCTGAACTGACTGCCGCGCCGAGAACGGAGAACATCCTTCGCGTGGTCGAGCCCACCCGTCCGCAGGTGCACCTCGACGACGTCTGCGACGTGAGCGATGTGGATCTCGACCGGGATATCCTCTCCGCGAGAACCGTTGGGCAACCCCCGGCCGTCCCAGCGTTCGAAGGCATAGGCCAGCGCCTTTCCTACCTGCCCGTCCAAGCCCATCCGATCGGAGAGAACCCCGGCGGAACTGCAATGCGACTGGATCAGTGTGGCGACCTGGCCGCGAGCCGTGACCAGAAAGGTGGTGGCACGGATGCCGCGCTCCCAGCCTGGCAATCCGCGTCCAACATGACTCATCATCAGCCGCAGAAACGGCAGGCCGGTCATGTCCACCGCGTAGGTGTCGGCCCGGAAGGCGATGTCGTCGCCGAAGAGCGCGGAGAGTTCGTGGGAGTCGGCGTGACAACCGATCCACCCGACCAGATTGGCGTAGTACACGGTCGCTCGCTGTTGCGGGTCGAGCCCCATCCGCTCGGCAATCCGTGTCGCGATCAAGGACGACCGAAGCATGTGTTCCATCGGCTGACCCAGACCGAGGTCGATCGCAAGCGATATCGCGGCCAGCAGTTCGGCCCTGCTCAGACCCTTTCCCGAGCCGGGCAGCGTCCCGTGCGGGTGCATCTTCCCATTGTCCACCCGAACAACGGCCATCTCGATGAAAGACGAGACACCGGCCTCATGCCCCCAGCGCACACAGGCTGGCAAGAGTCCAAGGTCTCCAAGATCGAGCCATCCGATGCCGATCTACGGTGCGCGTCAGGAGTGCCCGACGGTCGTCGCCGCGTCGGGCGTCTTCCGCATCGGGATCACCCCGGTCAAGCCGATCGCGACCAGGGCCATCGATGAGGAACGTCGTGTGGAAACCTTCGCGCGAGGGCAGCACGTGGTGGCCGAGGGACATGGTCGTGTGCGTCAGCACGACGCTCATCACCGCCGACGAGGTCGAGGTGCCAATCGAGCGCATCAGGGAGTTCAGGCCGTTGGCCGGCGGAAACACCGGAAAGCCAGTGCTCCCACTCTGAATGACCGAAGGAGAGGCCCGCGCCATCCGGCGCGGGACCCGTAGTTCAGTCGGCGGCGACGGGGTGCAGCGGAGCGAACTCGGGCGGACGGCGCTCGAGGTAGCTCGTCACGCCCTCGGTCGCATCGGGATGGGTGAAGGATGCGGGCATGAGGTCCTCAGCTTCCGCGACTGCCGTAGCGAAATCCGCGTGCATGGCGCGATTGACCTGACTCTTGACCAGGCTCATCGAGTTGGGGGAGCTGAGATTCGCCAGTTCGGTCGCATAGGCGACGGCCTCGCCCAACAGGTTCTCCGGCGAGCAGGTCCGATCGACGAGTCCTATCGCGTAGGCTTCCTCGCCGCGAATCACCCGGCCCGACAGCAGCAGGTCCAGGGCGCGGCTACGACCTATGAGGCGGGGGAGCAGCCACGCTATTCCGTATTCTGCGATCAATCCCCGGCGCACGAAGGCTGTGGTGAATTTCGCTTCCGGAGTAGTGAACCGTAGATCGCAGTAGAGCGCCTCGACCAGACCCAGGCCAGCCGCGGCACCGTTGACGGCGGCGATCAATGGCTTTCGGACCGACAAGGGAAACTCGCGGGGCCGGGGCCGTGGGGGAACGGTGAGATCCGTGCGGTTGCTGATCTGCTGCAGATCGTCCATGTCGGCTCCGGCGCAGAAACCTCGCCCCGCTCCGGTGACGACGATGGCCCGGACCTCGGGGGTGTTCTCCGCCTCGTCCAGCAGTTCGAAGTAGCGCGCTTCGAGAGTATCGTTCCAGGCGTTGAGCCGGTCTGGCCGGTTGAGTGTCAGGATCTGCACTGGGCCACGCTTTTCGGCCAGGACGGTGTCGCTGGGCTCCTGGATGATCGGACTCAATGACGTGTCCATCCGTTCCTTTGTTTCGAAATGCTTTGCCACTCGCTGTGGGAGAGAATCAGAAGGTTGGGTTCAGAAGGTTGGGTGCCGAGCGAGTGCGCCCCATAGTTGTCTGGCCGTGTCGGACGCCTCCCGATGCAGGACGCCGGTGAGCCCCACACCCTCGGCCGCGACAATGTTCTGCCTCAGGTCGTCCACCATCACGGTAGCGCCCGGATCGGAACCCAGACGGGCGCAGGCGATTTCGTATGCTCGGGCGGAAGGCTTGCGGGTTCGGATCTCGCCGGAGATCGTGACAGCGTCGAACATCTCGTCCAGGTCGAACCCGGCATAGCAGTCGTCGCCGAGCGAGTTGGACAACAGCCCTACCCGAAACCCGGCCGCCCTGACGTCGGCAACCAGTCGGATCATGTCGTCGTCGACGCGCATCGTGGACTGGAGGCGTCGAACCAAGCCGGATCCGTCCACGTCGACGCCGTGATGGCGCAGCCTTGCTGCGAATCCCTGTTCGAACTGCCGCTCGCCGATCCGACCCTCCTCATGAGCGATCAACAGCGCCCGCGCGTCCGAGTCCTGGCCGAGCAGGCGCAGCGGCAACCTCGGATCGCAGCCGAGGGACGCGCCGAGCGCCTCGAACGCCGCGAAGACGCTGGAGGTCAGCACGCCGCCGAAATCGAACAGCACCGCGGTTGCGCGCCGATCCTTCTCGGCCGATGCGGGTGCCGGGCTGGTCATGAGAACCCCTTCCGCTCAGTCGCTCGACTGGACCATAATTGAATCTGAGCTCATATTCAATATTTCCGGTTCGGGCGCGATCGCCGCGGTGGACGGCCTGGATGGACCGCCCCCTCGGGCAGGAGCGGTGTAGCAGCGCCCGCACCCGATACACCGCCCACCGACATGTATCGAGCGCCGCATCCCGGAGGCGTGGGCCTCGTGCGCGCCGTCGGCGCAGTGTGGTACATCCTCACCGCCCGGGCACGAATCTCCTCGCGACCGTCGGCGGGGCG
>NZ_BDBA01000010.1 GCF_001612745.1 Nocardia amamiensis NBRC 102102
GAAGACGGACTACGTCCGGATCAAAAGCGACGCCCCCGTACACCGAGGAGTGCACGGGGGCGTCGAACGGTTGTCCGCGGGGTGTCAGGCCTTCTTCGGGGCGGCCTTCTTGGCGGGAGCCTTCTTCGCGGCGGTGGTGGTGGTGGCCTTCTTGGCCGGGGCCTTCTTCGGCGCGCCGTTCGTGACGGGAGCAGGGGTCTCCTCGGTGGTCACGTCGACGACTTCGGCCTCGACGACCGGATCCGCCTCGGCGGCGTCCTCGGCCTTGGCCGGACGGCCGAGCAGCCCGTTGACGCGGTCGAGCACGTCCTCGGCGCGGCTCACCGCGTCACCGTAGAGGGTCTCGACCTGGCCGATCCGCTCCTCGACGCGCTCGTTGGCGCGCAGCCGCTCGATGGTCTCCTCGCCCCGGATGGCGAGGTCGGCGTAGGCGTCGAGCACCTGGCGGTAGTACTTCTCGGCCCGCGCGCGCAGCTCCTCGGCGGTGAACTTCTCGCGCAGCTCGGCGAGATCGTCCGGCAGCTCCGAAGGCAGCCCCGACAGCCGCTCGCGCAGCGACTCGAACTGGGCCTGCACATCGGCGGGCACGTTCGCGAAGCGCTCGCGCGCCTCGTCCACCCGGGTCTGAACGTCGGCGGCGGTAGCACGCTCGCGAACCTGCGCGACGACGTCGTTGACGGCGGCATAGAGGGCGTCACCCGCGCCGACGGTGGCGAGTAGCGGCTTGGTCACGGTGGCGTTCTTCTCGGTCATGATGTTTCGTTCTCCTGGCGTGGCGGAGTGTCGGTTGTCGTGCGCGGAACGTCGCTGTCCCAAACGTCCCCCCCTGCCTCGTTTCCTCCGTTTTCCCGGCGAAACGATTCATAGATGTCCAGCAGCACCTGCTTTTGCCGCTCACTGATCGACGTGTCGGCAAGCAGGGCATCCCGGACCGGACTGTGCGGCCGCTGCTCGAGATAGCCAGCCCGTACGTACAAGACCTCCGAGGAGACCCGCAGCGCCTTGGCGATCTGCGTGAGCACTTCGGCGGACGGATTGCGCAGTCCGCGCTCGATCTGACTGAGATACGGATTGCTCACCCCCGCCAGCTGGGCGAGCTGGCGCAGCGAGACTTGCGCGGCTTCTCGCTGCGCCCTGATGAAGCCTCCGATGTCGTGCGCCGCGCTGGCGACGCGACCCCCTCGTTCGCCGACACCGGACGAGTGCTCGTCCGATCTGTCGGTGTACTCGGCGGAAACCTCGGGCTGGTCTGCCATCACTCACCTTCTGGCGGTTGTACGGGTTCGATTCTAGGTCAGGGTGCTAGCTATTGCAAGCAGCGTGCTAGCAGAGTCTCGGCAAACGGCCCGCGCACCGCGGATCAGCCGCCGAACATCAGATGGGAGATCGTGTATATCGCCAGTCCGGCAAGCGAACCGACCACGGTGCCATTGATGCGGATGAACTGCAGGTCCCGGCCGACCTGCAATTCGATCTTCTTGCTCGCTTCGTCGGCATCCCACCTGGCAACCGTGTCGGTGACCAGAGTGCTGATCTCATCCGCATAGTTCCCCACCAAGTAGCGGGCGCCCCGGTCGATCCAGCCGTCCACCTTCGTGCGCATATCGGTCTCGTCGCGCAAGCGCTCACCGAGCTGCTGCACGTTTTCGGCGACCTTGCGCCGCAGCATGCTGTTCGGGTCGTCGGCCGACTCCAGGATCAGCCGCTTGGCCGCCCGCCACGTGGCCTCGGCCATTCCGGTGATCTCCTCCCGGCCCATGATCTGCGCCTTGACGCGCTCGGCCTTCTTGATCATGGCGTCGTCGTATTGCAGGTCTTCGGCGAATTCCTCCAGGAAGCGGTTCGCCGCCAGCCGGACCTCGTGCTCGGGGTTGGAACGGATTTTCCAGGTGAACTCGACCAGCTCCCGGTAGATCCGCTCGGAAAGCAGGATGTTGACGAACTTCGGCGCCCACTGCGGTGCGTCTCGCAGCACGATGCGGTCGATCGTCTCCTGCGAGCCGAGCGCCCATTGGTGCGCGCGCTCGGCGAGCAGATCCAGCAGCGCCTGCTGCCGGTTGTCGGCGAGCAATTCCGCGAGCACCCGCCCGATCGGCGGGCCCCACAGTGGCTCGGCGATCCGCTTGACGATGGTGTTGTCGATCACCTGCTGCACGTCTTCGTCACGCAGGACCCCGACGACGGCGCGCAGAATCGTCGAGCTCTCCTGGGCCACCCGGGCGGCGTGTCCGGGGTCGGCCATCCAGCGCCCGACCCGCCAGGAGATCTGCGCGGACTTCAGTTTCGTCGAAACTACTTCCGGCGCAAGGAAGTTTGTACCGACGAAGGTGCCGAGGCTGGCGCCGAGCTGGTCCTTCTTGCGCCGGATGATGGCGGTGTGCGGGATGGGCAGGCCGAGCGGGTGCCGGAACAGCGCGGTCACCGCGAACCAGTCCGCCAGCGCGCCGACCATGCCCGCCTCCGACGCCGCACGCAGGTAGCCGACCCAGTCGCCACCCGCGCCGCGCGATTCGGTCCAGCGGCAGAACAGGTAGATCGCGGCGGCCAGTGCCAGCAGGCCGGTGGCGAGCGCCTTCATCCGCCACAGGTCGCGGCGCTTGGCCGCCTCGTCGAGCACGGCGGCGAAGCCGAGCGACGCGGCGGCAGGCGCGGTCGGGGCGTCCAGCACCGCGGTGTTGCCGGGAGCTTTCTCCATGCCTCCCATTCTGCTGTGCTTCGGCATCTGGGCGAGCCGGCGAGTGGCACTCGACACGCCAGGCGAGCCCGACGCTGTGGTTCCCGCCGCATCCGGGCCCAAACGCGCATATCACCGGTATTCGGGACCTAAGCTGGTAGCCACCGGAGCAATTACGAACGAGGGAGCCCACGCTGTCCACCGAAGACCTTGTCGACATCGGCGAGCGACCGACGGCGGTGCGCGGCGGCCGGATGGACGGCCGCAAGCGCCGGTGGCGGCAACACAAGATCGATCGCCGCGAGGAGCTCGTCGACGGCACCCTCGCCGCCGTCCGCGCGCGCGGCAGCAACGCGGGCATGGACGAGATCGCCGCGGAGATCGGCGTTTCCAAGACCGTGCTGTACCGCTACTTCTCCGACAAGAACGACCTGGTCCACGCGACCATGCAGCGGTACATCGAGACCACCCTGATGCCAAGGGTGTACGGCGCGATCAGTCTGGACGCCGACGAGTACCAGCTGGTCCGCTCGGCGCTGGCCGAGTACGTCGGCACGGTCGACGAGGACCCGGAGGTCTATCGCTTCATCATGGGCAACGGCGCGGCCGACCAGACCTCGCTGGCGGAGTTCGAGAAGCTCTTCGCCGAGGTGGTGTGCACCGTCATCACCGAGCGCGCCCTGGAGCGCGGGGTCGCGACCGAAGGCGCGGCGCTGGCGTCGTATGTGCTGGTCGGCGGCATCCAGCTGGCGACGCACTGGTGGTCGACGAACAAGTCGCTGTCCCGCGAGGATGTCATCGACTACCTCACCATGCTGGCCTGGAGCGCCATCGAGGGTATGGCCCGCGCGGGCGGTTCGCCCGCGGCGTTCAACGCGCAGCCGCACGTGCTGCCCACACCCGAGGCGCCTGCGGCGGACTGATCAGGCCGATCGGCCGGGTGCTAGCTGGACCGCTAGCAAAAGTTCATCAGCCCTCTCGACTTTGCCGAAACGTTGGCTACTCTGAAGCCGAGCGGTGCGCCGAGTGCGCTGCGTCACCGCAAGCGCCGTACTCGACGGCGGTCCGCGGGCTCTGGTCACGCGAGCTACCGCCCGCGTGTCCGTCGCTGAAGACCGCGGCACCAACGGAGGTACCTCGATGGCGAAGCAAGTGCCGACGTCTCGGCTTGCTCGTGGCACCAAGCTGGGCGCGGTGGCGGCGAGTTCGGTGCTTCGCACACAACGGACGCGGCTGACCATGCGGGGCAGGTCCGAGGCCGTCCGGGCGAAAATGGCCGAGGAATCCATGATTCGCACCACCGAGCAGGTGGTCATGGTGCTGGGCACCATGAAGGGCGTGGCGATGAAGCTCGGGCAGATGATGTCGGTGCTCGACCTGGATCTCGTGCCGGAGAACCACCGGGAACGATTCCAGAAACGCCTGGCCGTGCTGCGCAACGCGGCGCCTGCGGTCTCCTTCGCGGCCATGCGCACGGTGATCGAAGAGGATTTCGGCAAGCCGCTCGACGCGGTGTTCGCCGAGTTCGACGCCGAGCCGGTGGCCGCGGCCTCGATCGGCCAGGTGTACCGGGCGCGCCTGCACGACGGCCGCCGAGTCGCGGTGAAGGTGCAGTATCCGGGCATCGACACCGCGGTGCGTGCAGACCTGAAGAACCTCGCGATGTTCCGGCGCGTGCTGCAGTCCGCGATGCCGTGGGTGACGCCCGCGGTGCTGGACGAGCTTCGGCTGAACATGGAGGGCGAACTCGACTACCGTGCCGAGGCCGCGACCCAGCTGCAGATCGCCGAGCTCTACACCGCGCATCCGTTCATCATCGTGCCGCGGTCGCTGCCGGAGTTCAGCACCACCCGGGTGCTGGTCACCGAGTACGTGGAGGGCAAGGGCTTCGAGGAGATCCGGCGACTGCCCGAGGCCGAACGCAACCGGATCGGCGAGATCATCTACCGGTTCTACGTCGGTTCACTGTTCGCCTTCAACGAGTTCTGCGGCGACCCGCACCCGGGCAACGTGCTCTTGGCCGAGGACGGACGGGTCGGCTTCCTGGACTTCGGGTTGTTCAACCGGATGGATCCCGAGCATGTGCGGTTCGAGGTGATCTGCCTGCGCGCCGCCGCCGAAGAACGCGCCGAAGACCTGCGGCAGTTGATGATCCAGCACGGAGTAATCGATTCGCCGCAAGAGATCGGCGCCGAGGAGTGCCTGGAGTACGTGCTGGCCGCCTCGGAGTGGTGCCTGGTCGACGAGGAGCTGACCATCACCCCCGAACTGGCCAGCGGCGCCTTCCTGCTCGCGGTCGACCCGAGAGCCAGCGAGTTCACCGGGATGAAGCAGCAGAATCTGCCGCCGGAGCACCTCTTCTCGCGCCGCGCCGACTTCCTGACCTTCGGCATGCTCGGTCAGCTCGGCTGCACCGGGAACTGGCACCGGGTGGCCCGGGAATGGCTGTACGACGAACCACCGGTCACCGAGCTCGGCCGCGCGCACCGCGCCTGGCTCGCCGACCATCCGCCCGTCGCGCCGAAGCGGTCGCGCGCGCGGAAGAAGACAACCAAGTAACCGCCGACCGGCGACCCGACCCAGAACGGAAGACCATGGCAGACACACGGGAATTCGACCTAGTCCTCTTCGGCGCGACCGGCTTCGTCGGCAAGCTGACCGCGGAATACCTCGCCGGCGCCGCACCGGAATCCGCGCGCGTCGCGCTGGCCGGGCGGTCACTGGACAAGCTGACCGCCGTCCGCGACGGACTCGGACCGAAGGCCGCCGATTGGGGCCTGGTGCTCGCCGACTCGACCGACCAGACCGCGCTGGACGAGCTGGCCGCGCGAACCACGGTGGTGGTCACCACGGTTGGTCCGTATCTGCGCTACGGGATGCCGTTGGTGGCGGCGTGCGCCAAGGCCGGAACCCACTATGCCGACCTCACCGGTGAGCCGCTGTTCATTCGCGACGCCATCGACGCCTACCACGACCGGGCCGCCGCGACCGGCGCGAAGATCGTGAATTCCTGCGGTTACGACTCGATTCCGTCCGACATCAACGTGTACCAGCTCTACCGCCGCTCGGTCGAGGACAACACCGGTGAGCTGGTTGACACCACGACCGTCGCCTCGCTCAAGGGCGGCGCCAGTGGCGGCACCATCGATTCCGGACGCGCGATGATGGAGGCGGTCGCCGCCGACCCGGCCAAGGGCAAGGTGCTGTCCCACCCGTATTCGCTCAGCCCGGACAAGTCGCGGGACCCCGATGTCGGCCGCCAATCCGATCAGGCGCTGTCCCGGGCGAGCGCGATCGATCCGAGCCTGGACGGCTGGGTGAGCACGTTTGTCATGGCCGCGCACAACACGAAGGTCGTGCGCCGCACCAACGGACTGCTCGGCTGGGTCTACGGCAAGAATTTCCGCTACCGCGAGGTGATGAACGCGGGCAGGTCGCGGATGGCGCCGCTCATCGCCGCGGGTATGGCGGGCGGCATCGTGGTCGCCATGACCGCGGGCGCGCTGCTGTCGCGGTCGTCCACTGGCCGCAAGGTGCTCGACCGGGTGCTGCCCAAGCCCGGGACCGGACCGAGCGAAGAAGCCAGGACCAGCGGCTGGTTCACCATGAAGACGTACGCGCACACCACCTCCGGCACGAAATACGTGGCGACCTTCGCCGGCACCGGCGACCCTGGGTACAAGGCCACCGCGGTAATGCTCGGCGAGAGCGGCCTGTGCCTGGCGTTCGACGGCGACAAGCAACCCG
Organism: Nocardia amamiensis NBRC 102102; assembly: GCF_001612745.1. GTDB lineage: Bacteria > Actinomycetota > Actinomycetes > Mycobacteriales > Mycobacteriaceae > Nocardia > Nocardia amamiensis. Next base: position 6,422 of record NZ_BDBA01000010.1, read on the forward strand.
ACCTCGCGGGCATTCTCACACCCGCCGCCGCGATGGGCGACGCACTCGCCGATCGGCTGCGTGCGGCGGGCATGACCATCACAGTCGACCGCGCCTGAGGCACATCCTCGGTGAATCTCGCTCGCAAGACGATGAACGCCCCGGCCCTGGCCGCGGTGTACGAACGGGCCTGGCGGCCGACGGTGTTCTATCTCGCCAGCGGCCGCACCACGGCGGCGGACCGGCGCGACGCGGTCGCCACCCTGCGACTGCGCGGCCCACAGAAGGTGCTCGACATTGCCTGCGGGCCGGGCAATTTCACCAAGTACCTGAGCGAATCCCTGTCCGGTGACGGCTACGCGGTCGGCGTGGACTATTCCGCGCCAATGCTGGCGCGCGCCGTCACCGACAACGCCGGATCCCGCGTGGGCTATCTGCGCGGCGACGCGCGCACTCTCCCATTCGCTGACGAAGCATTCGACGCCGTCTGTTGTTTCGGCGCTCTCTACCTCATTCCGGACCCGCTTACAGCCACCCTCGAGATGATCCGGGTCTTGGCGCCCGGCGGCCGCATCGCCATCACCACCAGCCACCGCGCCGACAATCCCATCGGCGATATGAGCCGCGTGATCGGCGGTTGGAGCGGCCTGCGCGTCTTCGACACCAAGACCTTCCCCACCCTTTTTGCCGACAACGGCCTCGTGGAGATCGACCAGCGTATCCATCGAATGTTGCAGTACGTCAGCGCGACGAAACCCGCATAGTCTCGGCCATCTTGGCTAAGGGCCAGCGCGTGGATGCGTGAACTGCACTTCATCCGGACCGGCCGACTCGAATGACGGGAACGGCCGGATCCGGTCTACCATCCCGGCTTCGAAGAAGATCGCGAATGGGCGGTCCGCACACCCTTTGGCGTCAGGGTACGGGCGGGGCGGCACCGAGATCGACCATGCGGTGGAGGATGGCGGGAGCGAGCGCCAGCTCGAATTCGGTTCCGCTGCTTTCGAAGACGAAGGCGAGGTAGTTGTCGCGGTGTAGCGGGGCCAGCCGGACCGAGCAGTGCTCCCCCACGATCACCCAGCCGCCGATGGTCAACTGATCGGACATCGCAACTCCCACCCTTCGACGCTTCCGATAACTGGACTATGCCAGTTGCGGCAGAGGGGTGTCAACGGCGGAAATCGGCCGCTGAGCTGGTGGAATAATCCCGCTGGAGGATCCACCGGCCGGGCGGATGGACGGCCGCGCTGAACTCGAGGGCGCGGCCATCGGCGTCGAGACAGGTGCGGTGGACGACCAGCACCGCGGCCGGTGACGGCAGCGCCAGGTGACGGCGCTCGTCGGCAGTGGCCAGGCGGGCGCCGATGCGCTCGCGCACGACCGCGGTACCGCGTCCGATGTCGCACTCCAGGTAGCGCAGGGCCCTGCCGGGCAGACGCTCGCGGGTGAGCAATCGAGGGGTGGATTCGGCGAATTCGTGGGGATACCACGAGGTTGTCAGAGTCAGGGCGCCATAAGCGTTGATGCTCAATTCTTTTCGCAACACAGCACGCACGCAGGACGGGCCGAGCTCATCCGCGACCTCTTGCGGCGCCGTGACCACCGCCGCTTCGAGCACCGTCACCGAGTCGTCTTCGGACGGTGTTCCGTATCGCGGCGCGTTTTCCCGCATCAGGGCAGGCCGGTCGGTCACATACGTGCCCGCGCCGCGGCGGGACCGGACGATTCCCTGCTGGCGCAACGTGTTCAGCGCCTTCGCCGCCGTGGGCCGGGCGACCTTCCATTGGGCGGCGAGTTCCCGCTCCGAGGGCACCTCGGCGCCGGGAGCCAGCTCGCCGCGCTCGATGAGCTCACGCAGATGTGCCGAGATCTGCCGGTATTTCGGGAGTTCGTCGTCGATTCCGGCCATCATTCGCCTCCCCTGCCCCGCGAATCATTGTCCAGTCTAACAACGGGTCTTTCCGAAGTCCGGAAGCGTGCACCGAGGCGGTCCGCGCCGCGATACCTGGCGGTAGAGTGCGAATCCAGTACAGCGCGGTACGGACAGGACCGAGCGGAAGGGGGCTTCCTGATGGCAGTACCCGATACCGGACAAGGGACGGCGCGAAAGCTGTACGCGGCGGCAATCGGTGCGGGCGGGGGCGAACCATTCGAGCTGGACACCGCGGTCGCCGAGAATCTCGCCGCCGCATGCGACAAATTGGTGGACGATCTGCGTCGTGCCATGGACGACGGGCAACACGTCACGGACGTGACGGGCTTCCCGGACCTGCCGACCGGACACGCCCTCACCCGCGGCTTCGCCGACAAAGGCAGGCAGTACCTGGACACCCTGACAGCTTTCCAGGAAACGGCGCTGCTGTTCAAAGCCGCGTACCTGGCGGCGGCGAACCGGCTGGCCGACGCCGAGGCGGCGAATCAGGCCGCGCTGCGGTTGATCACCGAGTACCTGGAGCCCCGGTGAGCGAGTGTAGCGAGCGAACAATCGACACAGCCACGTTCGTGGTCATGACGGAGCCGAGCGCCAGCGAGGTGCAGTCATGAGCACGCGCCGGTGCGTCTGGACCGACTGAGGGGGAAGATCATGGCAGACTCCGCGGCACGCGCGGCCGCTGACGGCATCCGGCTGAAGCTGTCCGAATTCGCCGGTGGGGCAACCGATCCCGCCTACGCGCCGGACCGGGAGCTGTTCGGCGGCTGCACCCACCAGCAGATCTGGGATCTGGTGCACGAGGCGCTCGACCCGGCGGCGCTCGGCCGGACGGCCGCGGCATGGCATGCCAACGCCACGGCGGTTGCCGAAGCGTTCCAAGCCTTTTCCGATGCCGCCAACCGGGAGTTCGCGCAGTGGACCGGCCGCGCCGCCGATGCCGCGGTGACTGCGACCAGGGAGTTCGTCCGCGCGGGCGGCGAGGCGCACGATGTGTGCCGGGCGGTCGCGCGGCTCATGGAGTTGAATAGCGATGCCGCGCAAACGGTCCGGGGTGCGATCACGCCGCCCCAGCGGTACGAGCCGCTGGCCGACCCGGCCGCCGAAGCGGTTTACGGTGGAAAACGTAGGATGGAACACGATAGTGCGGCGGCAGACATCGAGGCGGATGTCCGGGACACGATGACCTACGTCTACACCCCGACCATGCCCGCCACCGGCGACCGCGTTCCGCAGTTCCCTCGGCCGCAGGAACCTTCGGCGGCGAGCAATCCCGCCCCCGCTGATCCCAGCACCCTCCGCGGAGGCGGCGCGCGGTGAAATGGGTGCTCACCCCGGACGAATTCACGCATGTCTGGACGAACGAAACAAGCCTGGACCGCAGGCCCTACCCGGTCAACATGGTTCCCGCGGCCACCGTGCGCACGGAGTCCGAGTATCGCGCACTGCGCTTGCCGCAGCGTTTCGCCCGCCAAGCCGACCCCGACCTGGCCGCCGCGCTGATGCTGTGTGCGCGCAACGACGCGACCACCATCACCGTCTCCGGCGAACGGGGCACCCTCTCGCGCGACGGGAACGCCGCGCAAGTCGAACGGATTCTCGCCTTCGCCGCGGTGGTGCACAACCACGCGGGCATCCTGGTGGCCACGCCGGAGAAGGTGACCGTGCTGATGTGTCATGCCCGCGCCGTGGGAGAACGCCTGGTGCAGATCATCGGCTCCGCCCGGGCGGGCAAGCTCGCCCCGATGCGCGAGCCGCAAGACGCGGTGCTGAGTCCTGATCGCACGGAGCCATTCGTCACCAATGGCCTTCGCGGCGCGGCGCGATTCCGCCAGACGCTACGCAAACCGGTCGACGGACGCGGCTTCATCACCGTGACGGTGCAGCCGGACAACCCGATGTCCCCGCCCACCCGCCACCGCACCTGGCTGGACTTCACCGGCGACGGCCGCTACCTGCTCACCACCGCACACGACCTCATCCTCACCCCGGTATCGGACGAGGAGTTCGCCGCTCAATTGCTGCGCTTGGCGCACGTCTGAAAGGGCGGACGCTGTCGTGTTGCCGATGGTCGAACTCCGGCGCTCGCTTCTGGTCTGATCGGCTGCGCTGGCGTGGTTAGCTGTAGGTCATGGCCAAGCAGTGGACGGTGGCGGCTACCGAGGCCCTGAAAGCCGATGGATTGCGGATCGCCGAGCTCGACACGTCAGCGCGGCCAGGTTTCACCGGCGACAAGCAGTCGGGCCTCGAGTTGCTCGCGGAACGAAGCCTGGTGCTGTCGGATCTGCAGGAGATGCTGTACGCGAACGGCCGCAGCGGCGACAAGCGCAGCGTGCTGCTGGTGTTGCAAGGGATGGACACCGCGGGCAAGGGCGGCATCGTCCGGCACGTCATCGGCTCGGTGGACCCCCAGGGCGTCGACCACACGGCGTTCGGCGTGCCGACTCGGGAGGAGCTGCGCCATCACTATTTGTGGCGGATCCGCAAGGCGCTGCCACGCGGCGGCCAGCTCGGCGTATTCGATCGCTCGCACTACGAAGACGTGCTGGTGGTGCGGGTGCACAACCTGGTGCCGCCCACGGAATGGGAGCCGCGCTACGACGAGATCAACGCTTTCGAGCGTGAACTGGTCGACGAGGGCACCACGCTGGTGAAGGTCGCCATGTTCGTCTCGCTCGACGAACAGAAGAAGCGGCTCGCCGAGCGCTTGGAGCGCCCGGACAAATACTGGAAGTTCAGTCCCGCCGACATCGACGAGCGTGCGCACTGGCCCGCCTACCAGCAGGCATACCAGGCGATGCTGGACCGCACCTGCACCGAATACGCGCCGTGGTACGTGCTGCCCGCCGATCGCAAATGGTTCTCCCGTCTCGCGGTCACCGAACTGCTCATCGACGCGCTCGAGCGCCTGGAACTCGACTGGCCCGCAGCGCAATTCGATGTCGAGGAGCAGAAACGGCGGCTCGCGCAGGCGTAGTGCCGCTCAGCAGACCAGTGGCCGTACCTCCTCGGCCACGAAGCGCAGGAACGCGGCGGGGTCCGGATCGTCGGCGGTGGTCTGCAAGACGACGGTGTCGGCACCCGCCTCGGCCAGTCGGATGACGGCTTCGGCAACAGCGTGCGCGTCGCC
>NZ_BDBA01000011.1 GCF_001612745.1 Nocardia amamiensis NBRC 102102
GGATCGGCGAGGCGATCCGCTGGTTGGAGCAGGCCGCCGCGCACGGCGACGAGCCCGCGGGTGTGCACCTGGGCCTGCTGCACCTGGAGCGCGGGGACCTGGACGAAGCCGAGCGCTGGTTGCGGCCCGCGGCCGAGAACGGGCTGCCCGAAGCACTGTGCAACATGGGCGTTCTCGCGAATCGGCGCGGTGACGACGTGGCGGCGGAGCACTGGTACGAACGCGCTGTACGGGCCGGAAACCCGACAGCCATGCGTAGTCTCGGCCTGCACCTGGCCCGACGCGGCGAATTCGACCGTGCGATCGCGCTGCTCACCGAGGCCGCGCGCCGCGGAAGGACCGACGCGATCGCGGTGCTCGGCGCCATGTACGTGGATCGCGGTGATCGGATCGAGGGCGAGCGGTGGTTGCGCAAAGGCGCGGACGCGGGCGATCCGGACTCGATGTTCCACCTCGCGCTCGTGCTGCGCTCGGCGAACACGCCTGATCTCGCAGGTGATTCGGCCGACCCCGAGGTGCTGCGGGCCGCCGCCGCGATCGCGAGCACGCAGGCGCAGCAGGAGGCCAGGCAGTGGCTCGAACGCGCGGCCGCCCTCGGCCATTCACAGTCGCTGCGTCTGCTGCACGATCTGTGAGCCGTCGTACGACGTCATGCGCGAAAAGCCTTGTGGCCAGCGAAGTTTGTCGGTCCCTCACGGTAGAATCGAAGCTACGTTCGAGGGGGCTCGCCGCCCCTGATCGCCACGGGAGGGATGCCAGTGCGCACACCACAAACCGTTCTCATCGACCGCCCCTACGCGCCATTGCAGAAGCGCCCGCTGCCGCCGGGCCGTCCCCGGGCGTGGTACGTCATGCACAACCGGCGCCTGAAGGCGATGCGCCTGGCGATCGCCCTGCTGGACTCGGGCGTCTACGCACCGAGTTACGCCACCAACAAGCGGATCAGGCACACCGCCGAGGTGATCGGCATCCGCCCGCCCTCCGACGCCACCTGCACCATGGTCCGCACGCTGATGCGCAGGCGGTACTGAGATCACCCGGGTGACACGCGCCCTCGCTGCCACCCAAAGGCTGGAAACAGGTGCAAGGCCGCCCAGATCAGCGTATTGACGCTCACCTTGGGCGGCCCATCGCCCCACGGTAGCCCCCGGTGCGACAGCGACCAGCCAGAAACCCAACTCAGCGGCTGCGGCGGCTCTTCTTGCGCGGCGGCGGCAGCAGGCCCTCGGCCCGCAGGCGCGCGGCGTGCTCGGCCAGTGCCTCGACCAGCGGGCCGACCTGGGCCACCTCGGGCTGCACGTCCACGCGCAGGCCGAACTCGATGGCCGTTTCGGCGGTCTTGGGGCCGATGCACGCCACGATGGTGCGCGCGTGCGGCTTGCCCGCGATGCCGACCAGATTGCGCACCGTGGAGGACGAGGTGAACAGGACCGCGTCGAAGCCGCCGGTCTTGATCATCTCGCGCGTCTCCGCAGGCGGCGGCGACGCGCGCACCGTCCGGTAGGCCGTGACGTCGTCGATCTCCCAGCCGCGGTCGCGCAGGCCCTCGGCCAGCGTCTCGGTGGCGATGTCCGCGCGCGGCAGCAGCACCCGGTTCACCGGGTCGAAAACGTCGTCGTAGGGCGGGAAGTCGGCAAGCAGGCCCTCGGAGGACTGCTCACCGCTGGGCACCAGTTCCGGGTTGATACCGAAGGAGCGCACCTTGTCCGCGGTGGCCTCGCCGACGCAGGCAATCTTCACACCGGAGAACGCCCGGGCGTCCAAGCCGAACTCGGCGAACTTCTCCCACACCGCGCGCACCGCGTTGGTGGAGGTGAACACCACCCACTGGTAGCGCCCGTCGACCAGGCCCTTGACCGCCCGCTCCATCTGAGCGGGGCTGCGCGGCGGTTCGACCGCGATGGTCGGCACCTCCATCGGGATGGCGCCGTGCGTGACGAGCCGCTCGCTCATCTCGGATGCCTGCTCCTTGGTGCGTGGCACCAGCACGGTCCAGCCGTACAGCGCCCGCGATTCCCACCAGGACATCTTCGAGCGCTGCGCGACCGCCTTGCCGATGGTCACCACCAGCGGGCCGACCAGCTCGGAGGCCGCGCTGTTCAGCGTGGCCAAGGTGGCCTCGATGGTGCGCTGCTGGCGGGTGGTGCCCCGCACCGTCACCGCCACCGGGGTCTGCGGCGCCATGCCGTGCTCGACCAAGGCGCTCGCGGTCTCGGCCAGGTGCCCGGAGGTCGAGTGCAGCACGAGCGGACCGGGCGCGGCGGCGAGCGCCGCCCAGTCGACCTCGCCGCGCACATCGGCCTCGGTGTGCCCGGAGCCCAGCGCGATGCCCGCGTAGCTGGGCACCGCAGAGCCGTTGGGCAGGCCCGGCAGCACCTCGAAGATCATGTGCGACCGGGTGACGGCGTTGACCTCGGCGATCACCGAGTCGGTGGTCAGCGGGTCGCCCGCGACCACGCGCACCACATCGTGCCCGGCGCGCGCCTCGGCGATCAGCGTCTTGGCCACTTCGGCGGGCTCGCCGAGCGCGGGTCGCACGTCGACCGGGCGCTCGCCGTCGGGCCCCGGCTCGACGTCGGTGCCGATCAAGGCCAGCACGCCCTTGTCGACGTCCGGATCGGTGAAAGCCAGCGTCGCCCGTCCGATCACCTCACGCGCGCGCACCGTGAGCAGCGCCGGGTCACCCGGACCCGATCCGACGAAAAGGATTCGACCGGGGTGCTTCTTCGTGCCTCGGCTCATGCCCGCACCTCGCTTGCGCTCGGCTCCGGCATGTCCGAAGGCGCGGTGAGGATTCGCTCACTCATCGGCTGTTCTCCATTGGGCTGGTGTTGGGCAAGTCTGTGGCGGGCGCAGGCACCGCCCGGGTGAGGGAACCGTCGTCCGGTTCGGTGGCGAGCAGCTCGCGCGCGCCCATATCGAGCAACTCGCGGGCCAGCGCACGGCCCAGCTCCACCGCGTCGGCCGGTGCGCCGACCACCGACGCCCGTAACACATCGGACCCGTCGATGGCGGCCGCGCACGCGCGCAGCGAGAGCTCGTCCACGATCCGGCCTTCGTCGTCGAGCGACTCGACCACCTCGGCTAGCGCGCCGATCGGCGCGGTGCAGCCGGCCTCCAGCTCGGCCAGCAGTGACCGTTCGGCGAGCACCGAGGCGCGGGTGGACGCGTCGTCCAGGCCGGTCAGGATCTCCACGACGGCGGCGTCGTCGCTGCGGCACTCCACCGCCAGCGCGCCCTGGGCGGGAGCGGGCAGCATCTGCACCGGCTCCAGCGCCTCGGTGACCGCGTCCAACCGCTCGATGCGGGCCAGTCCGGCCCTGGCCACCACGACCGCGTCCAGCTCACCCTCGCTGACCTTGCGCAGGCGGGTGTCCAGATTGCCGCGCAGCGGGACGATGTCCAAGCCGAGACCGAGCGCCCGCAACTGCGCGGCGCGACGCGGCGCGGAGGTGCCGACCTTGGCTCCCGCAGGCAGCTCACCCAGCACCAGTCCGTCGCGGGCGACCAGGGCGTCGCGCGGATCCTCTCTGGGCGGGATGGCGGCGATGGTGAAGCGCGGGTCCTGCGCGGTCGGCAGGTCCTTGTAGGAATGCACCGCGATGTCGATCGCGCCCGCGGCCAGTTCGTCGCGCAGCGCGGAGGTGAACACGCCGACACCGATCTTCTGCACCGGATCGGCGGACAGGTCCCCTGCGGTCTTGATCACGACGAGTTCGGCCGGATGCCCGGCGGCGATCAGCGCGTCGCGCACCGTGCCCGCCTGGGTGAGCGCGAGCAGGCTCCCCCGGGTGCCGATACGCCAAGGCCCGCGGGGGGCTTGGGCTGTCGCGTCGCCTTGGTGGTGGACCATGGTCATGCCGTCTGCCCCTGTTCCTCGCCGCGATGCCCCGCGGTGAAGTCGTCGGCCAGCGCGATCTCCCCGTCGGCCAGTGTGATCTCGGTGCGATCGCCCGCGAGCGCGGTGATCTCCATCGGCGCGGCGACCGCCTGCGCCGCACCCGGTTTCAGTTCGAACAGCTCACGCAGCGCTTCGGCGTAGCTGTCGCCGCCCGGCGTGGACGCCAACTGCTTGACCCGCACGGTCGGCGCGTGCAGCAGCTTGTCGACCACACGCCGCACCGTGCGCGCGACCTCGTCGCGTTCCGGATCGGCCAGGCCGGGCAGCCGCGAATCCAGCCGGAGCAGTTCGGCCTCGACCACTTCCGCCGCCCGCTGGCGTAGCGCGGCAACGGTCGGGGTGACCTCGGCCATCCGCTGTCCGGCAAGATATTTGGCGAGTTCGTCGGCGACGATCGAGCGGGCGGCCGCGGTGTCGTCGGCGGCGGCGCCCGCCGCGGGATCGCGCTGCAACGTCTCGATGTCGATGAGGGTGACGCCAGGTAGCCCGGCCACGGCGTGCTCGACGTCGCGGGGCAGGCCGAGATCGCAGAACACCAACGGCCGCTCCACCGTGGCGAATTCCTCGCCGCGCTCACGGTCGGTCAGCGCGCGGTGGGTGTCGGCGAGCGTCACGACCGCGCCTACCGCGCCGGTACAGGTGACCACCACGTCGGCCGCGGCCATCGCCTCGGTGAGCCGGGACAGCTCCTTCGCCTCGGCCGTCACACCGTGCGTGCGCGCGATCTCGGCGAGCCTGCGCGCCCGTCCGATCGTGCGGTTCACCACGACGATCCGGCCGATTCCCGCCCGCGAAAGATGCGCTACCGCAAGGCCACCCATCGCGCCCGCTCCGACCACCGCGGCGGTCCGGCCGGCCAGCGGCCCGAGCACGTGCTGGGCGCGATCCAGCGCCACCGACACCACCGACGCGCCCGCGCGATCGATCCCGGTTTCCGCGTGCACCCGCTTGCCGACCCGCAGTGCGTGCTGGGCCAGCTCGTGCAGGGTCCGCCCGACGGCCTGCTGCGCGTCGGCGGAGGCGTAGGCGCCGCGAATCTGGCTGAGCACCTGCTGCTCGCCGACCACCATCGAGTCGAGGCCGCTGGCCACCGCGAACAGGTGCTCGGCGGCGGCTTCGGCGTAACGGACGTAGGCGTGCTTGGTCAGATCGGGCAGCGGCAGGCCGGAGTGTTTGGTCAGCAGATCGCCGATCTCGGCCAGCCCGCCGTGGAAGGCGTCGACCACCGCGTAGACCTCCACCCGGTTGCAGGTGGAGACGATCATCGCCTCGGACACGTGGCTGGAGGCGAGCAGGCGGTCGATCAGTTTCGGCCGGTCGGCGTCGGTGATGGCCACCTTCTCCAGCACCGATACCGGCGCACTGCGATGGGAGATGCCGACAAGAAGAACGCTCATGCCCGGCCCTCGCTATCGCCCGGCACAGCCGTGCCGCGCTGATGGACTCGCTCGCTGCGCTCACTCATGGTGTGACCACCGATCCCTTGCTGCTTGGCTCCGTTGCCGTATGCGGGGTAGCCGAGTGCTGATGTGCCGGGTGCGCGGACCCCGCGTGCGGTGTCGGCAGGTGCCGGCCGATGTGGCTTGCACCGCCGTGCGCGACCTCGGGGAGCGAGGTCTGTTCCGCGTTGCGCACCTGTTCGAAGGAAAGCATCTGCATTTCGACGGCCAAATCCACGCGGCGCACCTCCACCGACGCCGGCGCGACCAGCTCGCACGGGGCGAAACTCAGGATCGACTGCACGTCGGCCGCGACGAGGCGGTCGCAGACGTCCTGGGCCGCGTCGTCGGGAACGGTGATGACCGCGATGGTGGGCTCCAGTTCGGCGACCGCCTCGGCCAGTTCGGCGACGTCACGCACCACCAGCCCGGCGACCGTCATGCCGATCACCTCGGGGTGGCTGTCGAAGATGCCGACCACGCTGAATCCGCGCCGCCGGAAGCCGCCGTACCCGACCAATGCCCTGCCCAGATTGCCCGCGCCGACCAGCACCACACGGTGCCCCTTGGACAGACCGAGCACGTCCTCGATCCTGGAGCGCAGCTTGGCCACGTCGTACCCGACGCCACGAACTCCGTTGGGGCCGAGGAAGGATAGATCCTTGCGCAATTTGGCCGAATTGACACCCGCCGCGACAGCCAGTTCCTCACTCGATACGATGGCAACACCGTCGTCGGCCAACATGGCGAGGACCCGGAGATAGGTAGCCAGCCGCGCGACGGTGGCCTGCGGGATGTCTTTCTGCAGAGCCCTGCCGGAGACGCCGCCTGGCGCCTCATGCTGCTCTGTCACGTCGTCGGCTCCTCGTCCCGGCGCCTCGGGCACCGGTTCGTCGCTCGACCCTCTGACCCGGGACGGTCCGGTGCCATGGGTGTCGAAGTTTCGGATTTCGGGGCGGCTCCGCAGCCTCGGCATGCGGGTCGCGTGCCACCACCGTAACTGCTTGTGAAGCCCTGCACAAAGTCGGTGAAATTGGCCTCATTTTCCGTCCTGACCTCCCGCAGTGGCCGAAACGGCTTCGCTCAGCGCCTCAGGTCGGCACGCAACCTGGCCTCGTCGACATCGAAATAGCTGTGTTCGCGGCCGTCGAGCAGCACGACCGGAAGCCGGTCGCCGTACTCCGCGCGCAGGCCAGGGTCGGTTGCGGCGGCTTCGTCGACATCGACGGTCCCCGGTTCGATACCGAATTCGGCGCAGATCACACGTAGCTGGTCCAGCGCCGTCGCACACAGCCCGCAGCCGACGCGGGTAAGCAATGTCACCGAATGTGTGGGATTGGTCATGCGGATATTTAATCGGGGGTCTGCGCGCCGCGAAGGCGCGGTACGCGCCACTGGATTGTGTCGCAGACCGCCTTCTGCCGTGACTGTCGCACGATCCGGCTACTGTTGACATGGTTCGCGCGACGGGCGGAGGTACTGGTGCCGGAACGATCGAAGGTGGCAAGGGCCGGATTCATCGCGGGACGATTCGGGGAGTTTCCGGCGCGGTGGAATCTGAGCCAGATGGGCCAGGGGCTGCAGGATCAGCTCGCCCGCATCTCGCGCAGCCCCTTCGGACCGAGCGAAGAGGAATTGCGCGCCAATCTGGCGGGCGAGGCGAGCGCGGACGCCGCGCTGACGTTGCACGACGCCGAGCTGGCCGCGGGCGAGGTGGAAGCAGCGGGACCGGAGGCGCCGCGCGACCTGACCGCGGCGGCGTTCTTCGACGTCGACAACACCATGGTGCAGGGCGCCTCGATCGTCCATTTCGCCCGCGGGCTGGCCGCGCGCAAGTATTTCAAGACCTCCGATCTGGTGGACGTCGCCTGGAAGCAGGTGAAATTCCGGGTCACCGGCAAGGAAAGCAGCACCGACATGGCCAGCGGCAAGGAAAAGGCGCTGGCGTTCATCGCCGGTCGCTCCACCGCCGAACTGGCCGCGCTCGGTGAGGAGATCTACGACGAGATCATCGCCGACAAGATCTGGCCGGGCACCCGCGCGCTCGCGCAGATGCACTTGGACGCGGGCCAGCAGGTGTGGCTGGTGACCGCGACCCCGGTCGAATTGGCGCAGGTCATCGCGAAACGACTCGGGCTGACCGGCGCGCTCGGCACCGTCGCCGAAAGCGTGGACGGGACGTTCACCGGACGCCTGGTCGGTGACATCCTGCACGGCCTTGGCAAGGCGCACGCGGTGCGCACGCTGGCGATCCGCGAGGGCCTGAACCTCAAGCGGTGCACGGCCTACTCCGACAGCCACAACGACGTGCCGATGCTCTCGCTGGTCGGCACGGCGGTGGCGATCAATCCGGATTCGGATCTGCGCGAGGTGGCCAAGAACCGGGGCTGGGAGATCCGCGATTTCCGGACCGGCCGCAAGGCCGCCAAGATCGGTGTGCCGACCGCACTGGCCCTGGGCGCCGCAGGCGGCGCCGTCGCGGCGGCGGTGACCCGGCGGCGCGACGGCAGCTAGCCGTTCACCCCGTGAAAACGTTGCGGCGCTTGGTGAGCAGCTTGTAGAGCGTCTGCTGGATGGTCTCGCGCACCTGGTCGGTGATCTCGAACATGGTCATCGGATCGTCGGCCGCCTCCGGCTGGTAGGCGGTGGTCGGGATGGGCGTGCCGAACTCGATGTACCACTTCGACGGCAGCGGCACCGCGCCGAGCACGCCCAAATGCGGGAACAGCGGCGTCACCGGGAAGTAGGGCAGTCCGAGCAGCCGGGCCAGCGGCTTGAGATCGGCCAGCTTCGGGTAGATCTCCTCGGAACCGACGATGGAGCACGGGATGATCGGCGCGCCGGTGCGCACCGCCGCGGCGACGAAACCGCCCCGGCCGAAGCGCTGCAGCTTGTAGCGGTCGGTGTACTGCTTGCCGACGCCTTTGAAGCCCTCTGGGAACACGCCGGTCAGCTCGCCCGAGCGCAGCAGGCGCTCGGCGTCCTCACGGCAGGCGAGCGTGTGCCCGGCCTTACGGGCCAGGACGCCGAGGACCGGCATCTCGAAGATCAAGTCGGCGGCGAGCAGACGCAGGGCACGCTGCTTGGGGTGCCGGTCGTGCACGGCCAGCTGCAGCATCAGGCCGTCCAGCGGCACGGTACCCGCATGATTGACCACGATCAGCGCGCCGCCGGCTTCCGGGATGTTGTCCATCCCGCCGACCTCCACGCGGAACCACAGCTCCGACAGCGGGCGCAGCGCGGGCAGGATGAGCGACTCGAGCAGGTGCTCGTCCAGGCCGAACTCGTCGACCTGGTAATCGCCGGTCAGCCTGCGGCGCGCGAAATCGGCGGTCTTGCTGACCTGCCGGCCGAGTGCGCCGCGCACCATCTCCGACACCGACCGCGCAGCGGGCGGCGCCACCGCGGCGGCGCGCCGCTCGATCAGCGACGTCACCGGACTGGGAGCAGACAGCCGTCGCGGCGCGGGCCGCTGGCGCGCCTCCGCCTGGACATCGTGGAGTTGGATGACCTTCGCTACGTCACTCATTGGTGTGCTCCCGTACCGGCCCCGAGCAGGCCGAGCAGTTTGTGTTCTGCGGCGTCGATCCACATTGGATCGACCACGGGCCGCAACGCTGCGCCCCCGATGAAGTCGTCGAACGCCTGTACCGTCGTCCAGCGCGGCTCGAACCCGAGTTCGGTGCGCATCCGCGTGGTGTCCAGGCCACAACCGAAGTGGAAATAGTCGAGCTGTTCGGTGGAGAACTCCCGCATCACCGGCCCCATCAGCAGGCGCCCCGCGGTGCGGAACACCGTGAAGGGCACCGGCAACTCGACCCGGCCGGACCGCCGGACCGCCTGCGACAGCGACAGCGCGCCGTCGCCCGCGATGTTGTAGGTGCCGCTCGCCGCGGTGCGCGCCGCGAGAGTCAGCGCGGCGACCGCGTCCTCCTCGTGCAACAGCTGCATCCTGGCGTCCCGGCCGAATACCGTGGGGGTCACCGGCGAACGCAGATATTGCACGCCGCGGGCGGCCAGCCGAGGGCCGACAATCGGGGCGAATCGCAGAATTGACGTGGCGATATCGGGGCGCCGACGGGCGAGCCCGCGAACATAACCTTCGATATCGATGAGGTCGCGCGCGAACCCACCTCGCGGCGGCGTGCGCGCACTCATTTCCTCGCTGAATTTCGCCGGATCCTTCGCGCTGCACCCGTACACCGCCGACGAGGAGCGCAGCACCACCCGGTGCACGGATGGCGCCTTCTGGCACACCGCGAACAGCTGCATCGCGCCCAGGACGTTCAGATCCTTCATCACCGCGCGACCGCCGCCCGCCGGTGGACGCGCCAGCACCGCGGTATGCACCACGGTGTCCACTTCACCACCATCGATCACCTTACGGATCAACGGGTTTCGAATATCGGCGCGTACGAACTCGGCGCGGCCCATGCGCCGCTGCAACTCTCGGCCGGGCGTCATCGTGTCGACGGCGAGAATGCGCTCGATGCGAGGATCCTGGGCGAGCCGCGCGACAACCGTTCCGCCGAAGAACCTGCTGGCCCCGGTGACCAGCACGACCTTCGGTGCGTGCCCTTCCCGACCCTCAGAACCCACCGGCACCCGCTTCCCATCGGCCAGCCGTCTTGTGATTATTCCCGTCCTAGCGTAGCGGGTGCCTACCCGCTCACCGAGAGTATTAACCAGGATCTAACGATGACTTCAGTCACGCGATACAAATGGCGATTCCAAAATTTCAACTTTCAAACGAAAGGCCCGTCACCTATTGGTGACGGGCCTTCGCAGCTACCGCGCAGCGACGCTCACTTGCCGAGTTTGCGCCGCTGAACACGCGTGCGGCGAAGCAGCTTGCGGTGCTTCTTCTTCGACATGCGCTTGCGGCGCTTCTTGATCACAGAACCCATAGGGTTGTCCTCGCGTTCTCTCTACTCGGCGCGCACGTTCGCCGTGCGCGATTGCCGGACGCCCGTCCGCCGACGCCCCGGCCCACCAGCCGGGTCGCTCGGCAAGCTCACGCCCCGTGTCCGCGCCGCCGGAGACCACGAGGCAACCAACAGCGATGCCACCGGCGGGCGAACACGAACCGAAGAGCTATCGTACCGGCCCGCCCACGTGGTCCCGAAACCGCCTCATCCAGCGTCGAAATACGACGTTTCCAGATAGTCGTGCACCGCCTTGGCGTGCACGCGGAACGATCGACCGACGCGCACGGCGGGCAACTCGCCCGAGTGCACCAGCCGGTACACCGTCATCTTGGAGACCCGCATCAGATTCGCCACTTCGGCGACGGTGAGGAATTGAGTACCGCCGCCGAGCACGGATTGCCCCTGCGACGCGGCCTCACGTTGTGTCCGGGAGTTCCCCCGACCGCCTGCTGGACCGGAGCCGCCGGACGCTCCGGAACTTGCAGACATCTTGTTGGAAGACATCATTGCACCATTGACCTCCGGCACGTCCGCGCCGCCGGCTTCCCCACCGGCGGAACAGACACGCACGTGCTCCTTGAAGCTTAGCGGGACCAGTGGTGTTACTGCGACGGGAGTGAGAAATCGGGTTTTCCGATCGGAAACAGCCCGGTCATTCCACTGACGCGCCCTGTTCGGCTGACCGTTGCTTGGCGGCGAACAGCGCCTCCACGAAAGACGAGCGCAGTCCGCCGCGCTCCAATTCGCGCATCGCGGCGGCGGTGGTGCCCGCGGGCGAGGTGACCGCGGCGCGCAGTTCCGCCGCAGTCTGACCGGATTCATCCAGCAGCGCGGCCGAGCCGACCATGGTCTGCACCACCAGCCGAGTGGCGACGTCCCGGGTCAGTCCGAGCCCGACGCCCGCGTCCACCATGGCCTCGACCACCAGGAAGAAATAGGCGGGGCCCGATCCGGACACCGCGGTGACCGCGTCCATCTGGCTCTCCGCGACGGTCACCACCTTGCCGACCGCGGCGAGCACCTCGGTCACCAGCTCCAAGTGCTCTTCGCGCGCGTAGCGACCGGGCGCGATCACACTCATGCCCTGGCCAACCAGCATCGGCGTATTCGCCATCACCCGCACCACCGGGAATCCGGCGGGCAACTTGCCCTCCAACCGAGTGGTCGGGACACCGGCGGCCAACGACACCAGCACCTGATCCCGGTCGCCCAGCTCGGCCTTACCCAGCGAGGCGAGCACGCCGTCCACATCGCCGGGCTTCACCGCGATCACCAGCAGATCCGCGCCGACGGCCGCATCGGTCACGTCGTCGGTGACCCGGATGCCGAGACGATCGGCGATCAGATCGGCCCGTTCCCGGTGCGTCTCCACCACGACCAAGTCCTTGGTCAGCCGCCCGGACTCCAGCAACCCGGCGACCAACGCCTCACCGATGCGGCCGCCGCCGATCACCGCAATTCTCGTCATGGG
Organism: Nocardia amamiensis NBRC 102102; assembly: GCF_001612745.1. Taxonomy (GTDB): domain Bacteria; phylum Actinomycetota; class Actinomycetes; order Mycobacteriales; family Mycobacteriaceae; genus Nocardia; species Nocardia amamiensis. The sequence goes on from NZ_BDBA01000011.1 coordinate 11,740, forward strand.
TGTCAAGGCTAGACGGCGCGCCCGCGCGCTCAGCGCTGGGGAACGAGCGCCAGCTGACGGCTCTGCGCGACGACGGCCCCCGTCGAGTCGAGCACCAACTGGTCCTCGTCGAACATCCGCTCGCCGACCTCGTGCGTGGTCGCGATGATCCGCAGCCAGCCGGGAGCGGGCCTGCGGCGCAGGTAGGTGGTCATCTGCACGGTGGGCGCCCAGCCGAAGTGACCGAGGTTCACCGGCACGGGCGGACTCATATCCGCGGTCATCATCGCGAAGAACATGGCGACGTCGGGGTCCTGCTCGTCGCCCGGCCGCGGACGCATCCACAGCCGCAGGCGCGGTTCACCCTGCTCACCCGCCAGGAAACGGGCCCAGTCGCGGTCGAGGTAGATGTCGGCACCCTGACCCACGTGCACCACCTCGCCCATCGGAGAACCGGGCTCGTAGCCGATCGCGTCGGCAGGCGGCAGCACAGGCATGTCGGTGTGCTGCGGCGCGTAGACCGGATCGGCGTCGTCCAGGCGGCTGAAGGTCAGAGCTGTGCGCACCAGGACGCGGCCGTCCTGGATGAGCTCTGTGTCGGCAAGGCAGATCTGGCGGCCGATCTTGCGGACGCGCACCTCGTAGGTGACCTCGCCGGGATTCGGTGCGCCGAGGAAGTCGGAGCTCGCGGCGACCGGAGCCATGCCGACCAGCGCCGGATCGGTCGCACGCAGCCAGTTGGTCGCCGCCGCCGCGCTGCCCGCGACCATCGTCCCGCCGTGCACCTTCGGTCCGATCGTCCAGATCTCGTCGATGACGCCGAGGTAGCGGCCGGTGTCCGGGGCGGAAGGCGCCAGTTCGGTCAGCGCGCACACCCGGCTGAACGGCGCGTCGGTCGTGGCAGCCGGGCCGAGATCGGCCGTCAGCTCCGTCGTCATCGTCACTCCTGTCGTCCATCGGCGCCGGGGCGTCGCACACGCGTTCCGCGCCGCCGAGCAGCATTCGTACAGCGTACAACGCAACATCCGGCCGGGAATTTCTTCGAGTCCGAGGTTGGGACGATCGTCACATCGGCGGTTCGGCCGAGGCGCGGTTGGCCCCGCTGGGCGCGGGCGCGGCGGCGGACACGTTCAAGTGCCTGCGCGCGAACGCCAGCGTGCGATGCAGCATGGCCGCCCGGTCCTGCGTGGTGCGGGCGTTCTGCGTGTTGATCTCGGCCACCGCATGGCCGGTGAAGCCGGTGCGGACCAGGCTCTCGCACACTTCGACACACGGCTGGGTGCCCTCACCGGGAATCAGATGCTCGTCGTGGGCAGCACCGCGACCGTCGGCCAAGTGCAGGTGGGCCAGGCCTGGACCCATGCGGGCGGCCAGGGCCAGCGGATCGGCGCCCGCGGTCGCGGTGTGCGACAGGTCGAGGGTGTAGTGCCGGAAACCGGTGTCGGTGGGGTCGTAGGACGGGCTGAAGGCGGTGAGCCCCGGACCGGGCCCGCCGCGCCGGGTCAACCGTTTGACCGATCCTTCCCGCCTGCCGAACAGCGTGTCCGCCCGCATCGGGAACATGTTCTCCACCGCGACGATGACCGGGCTGTTCTCCTCCAACTCGGCCACCTGCGCGGCGAACCCCGCCGCGTAGCGGCGCTGCCAGCGAAACGGCGGGTGCACCACAACGGTGCGTGCGCCGAGCGCCTCCGCGGTGTACACAGTGCGCTCGAGCTTCGCGATCGGATCCGAACCCCACACTCGCTGCGAGATCAGCAGGCAGGGCGCGTGCACGGCGAGCACGGGGACACCGTATCGGCGAGAGTAGGCCTGCACGGTACCGATACTCTGGCTGGCCGGTTCGGCCCAGACCATCAGTTCGACGCCGTCGTAGCCGAGTTCGGCCGCATAGCGGAACGCGGCCTCGGTATTCTGCGGGTACACCGATGCCGTGGACAGGCCCACCTGGATCGGCGTCGGCCGAGGCTCGGGCTCGTCCGGCGAGCCTGCTCCGGTCCACGAGTCCGACCGGGGCGCTTGCCGCGTCCCGTTCTCGCCCGCCTGCCCGATGTTCCCCACGGCCGCTCCCTACTCAGTTCGTGCTGAGGAGAAAGGCCAGCGGCCCCAACGTGACGAAGATGCCCACGACGACGGCGATCACAGTGCTGAGGATGTCGTCGGTCCTGCGCAGAATCCGCACGAGAGCCACCAACCCGAGAATCACGATCATCGCCAGGGCCAGCGCCACCCAGGGCAGCATCTCCCACATGCGCTCGAAACCCTTGAACAGCAACATTCCCGCGACGGCAGCGCCGGTACTCTGGCCGCCCAGGATCATCCACTGGCGCCGGTTGGCGTCGTCCTGGTCCTTCTTCGCCGCCCGCGACCGACGTGATGTGGCGCGTTCGCGCAGTGCCGTCCAGGGCCGCTCGGCGGCTGCACTCTCCTCGTCCTCGGTGTCCAGGTCGATCGGCTCGTAGACGTCGGTGGCGCCGTCGAACTCCTCGACGTCGACGGTGGAACGGGCAGCACCGCGCGCGCCGCGCCTGCCCCGGCCTTTCCCGCGCTCGGCCCGCTCCATGCCGTCACGCAGCAGGTCACCCGCGACCGTCTGCCCGGATACCAGTTGCTGGTCCTGGCTGGCCAGCGACCACGCGGCGGTGGGGATGCCGCCGGACTCCGGCGCCGCGTCACGGACCGGATCCTGAGACTTGTGGCGGCGGGCGGACCAGGACGGAAGCCCGTTCTCGCCCGCGACGTTGCTCCGGGGTGCGCGTCGGTGCGCGTCCTGCTGCGGGTCGGGGGGAAGCGGTCGTCCCGGCTTCGGCCGGGTGTCGGGCAGCGGCAGCGGCTCCGACTCGGGTGCGAAGCCGCCGGTGGCCGGAGACCATGCCGCGGTGGCGGGCCCGAGTTCCTCCGCCGCCTCGGCCGCCTCCGCTGCTCTGCGCCTAGCCGCGCGTCCGCCCTGAACGGCGTTGTGCTCCGGAAACCCGTGTGACCGGCTGCGCTCGGACCGGCCGAAGTCCGGCTCGCCGAATTCCGCGTGGCGGCTGCGGCCGAATTCGGTGGCCACGTGATCGGGCGGCACGTCCAGATCGGACGGCTCGGGCCGGATTCCGTGCCAGGCTTCCTCCTCCGGCTCCTCTCGTCTGCGCCTGCGCCCGGAGCGCGACGGCGTCTCCGGCACGGCGCCACCGGACAGCGGATCCGTCGGGTACGGACCGGGCGCGGCCGAAAACAGTTCGGACACCGGGGTATCCGGTGAGAGCGGATCGTACGGCGCGCTGTGCCGCGTGGCGGAGGGCATCTCCCAGCCCGGCATCTCCCGGCCCGGCATCTCCCGGCCCGGCATCACCCTGCTCGACCAACCGGAGCTCGGATAGTCCGCTTGGGACGGCTCGTCGGCCCGCGGCGGGTCCGGCTGGGCATAGCCGGCCAGCGGGTCGTACATCGAAATGGGGCCCGAGATGGGCGAATACGCAGACGGATCGGGCTCGGGTTCCGGGGCGTAGGAAACCGGCTCGGGCGCGGGCGGGTCGTACGAGGGCGGCGCGTACGCGGGTTCCTCCGCGCCGGCATCGGGCGCGGCGTGCGCCGAATGACCGCCTCCCTCCCGGATGACCGGCAGGTCACCGGTCAGCTCGGCGACGGAGATGCCACGGCCGTTACGGCGGCGCCTGCCCCCGCCGGACGAGGCGCCCCCCTGCTGGCCGTTGCGTGCCAGCAGCTCCGCGACCGACAGCTGTTTGGAATCCTCACTCATGACGACACCGTCCCGATCGGTCCCGACAGCGGCGCGCCACCGCCGGGCGCCGGCTTACCGTCCCCGGCCGCCGGGCCCGCCGAGTAGATTACTTCGGGTCCACCATTCATATCGGTATCCAGTTTGCGCAGGATGAGTCCTTCGCGCAGCGCCCACGGACAAATCTCCAACGTATCCAGCGACAGTGCACGCATACTCGCCTCCGCGACCAGTGCGCCAGCCACCAATTGCTGTGACCGATCGGAACTTACGCCTTCCAATTCTGCACGGTCTGCCGCCGTCATCCGCGAGATGAACGCAATCAGTTGGCGCAGACCTGAGCTGGTCAGTGTACGGCGTGCCCGTGGGCCCGCGGCAGAAGGAGCCGCCCCGGTCAGTCTGGCCAGCGATCGGAAGGTCTTCGAGGTGCCGACGGCGAGGTCGGGTCTGCCCGGCTCGATCAGCTTCTTCGCCGCAGCCACCAGCTCGGCGTCGAGCCAGTCGCGCAGCACCGACACCCTGCGCTTGCCCGGTGGGTCCTCGCTCAGCCATTCCCTGGTCAGGCGGCCTGCACCCAGTTGCAGCGACAACGCGACGTCCGGTTCCTCGTCGCCGCCGTGGCTCATCTCGAGGGATCCGCCGCCGATGTCGAGATTGAGAATGCGTCCGGCGCTCCAGCCATACCATCGGCGCACCGCGAGGAAAGTCAGCCGCGCCTCGTCGACGCCGGACAACACTCGCAGGTCGACGCCGGTCGACGCGCGCACCTCGGCGAGAACCTCGTCGGAGTTGGTCGCCTCGCGCAGCGCCGAGGTGGCGAACGGCATCAGCTCCACACACCCGGACGTCTGGGCGATGCTGGCGAATTCGGCGACGGTGTCGATCAGCCGCTGCGCGCCCGACTCGGTGATGCGCCCCGCGGCGTCGATGTTCTCCGACAGCCGCAAGGTTGCCTTCGTCGAGCTCATGGGCAGGGGATGACCGCCACGATGCGCGTCCACCACCAGCAGGTGAACGGTATTACTTCCGACGTCGAGTACCCCAAGCCGCACATGAACACGGTACTGGGTACCGCGGCACTTCAACCCAGGCGATCGAACTGTTAGCGTCCTAATTCGTGACGGTAGGCGCATCCGCGAGCAGCCCGACCCGGTCCCGACCAGCGGGGAAGATCGACCCGGCACCCGAAGTCGATCTCGACTTTCCCCGGGAGTGGATCGAGTTCGTCGATCCGGCAAACGACGAGCATCTGATTGTCGCCGATTTGACCTGGCTGCTGTCGAGATGGACATGTGTGTTCGGCACACCCGCCTGTCAGGGCATTCTGGCCGACCGGCCGGATGACGGTTGCTGCTCGCACGGCGCCTTCCTCTCCGATGACGACGACCGCAAACGCCTGCAACGTGCTGTGAAAATGCTCACACCGCAGGATTGGCAGCTGCGGGACGAGGCCACCAACGCGGATGGCAAGGTCACCAAGAGCGGCTATCTGGAGCACGACGAGCTGGACGACGAGCCGGCACTGCGCACCCGCAGGTTCGACGGCGCGTGCATCTTCCTGAACCGTCCCGGCTTCGCGGGCGGCGTCGGTTGCGCACTGCACACCATGGCGCTGCGCCGCGGCATCGAACCGCTCGAGGTGAAGCCCGACGTGTGCTGGCAGCTACCCATCCGGCGCACCCAGGACTGGGTGGACCGCCCGGACGGCGTGCAGATCCTGCGCACCGTGATCACCGAGTACGACCGCCGCGGCTGGGGTCCGGGCGGAGCCGACCTGGACTGGTACTGCTCCGGCTCCCCGGACGCCCACGTCGGCAGCAAGCCGGTCTGGCAGACCTACGCGCCGGAGCTGACCGAGCTGATCGGCGCGCCCGCCTACGAGGAGCTGGCCAGACACTGCAAGCGCAGGGAAGGCCTTGGCCTGATCGCCGTGCACCCGGCCACCGTGCACGCCGAGCGGATGAGCGATTCCACCCGTCCGTCCTGATCGTTTGCCGGCCGAGCGCCCGCTCTGCGCGCCTGTACATGTGCCGGGTTCACTCCCTCGCCATGCGAGCTTCACCCGAATCGGGTTTGATGTGCCGCTATGTCGAAGAAAGTTCTCACCGTCGCGACCATCGCGCTGGGCGCCGCACTCTCGCTGACCGGAGTAGCCCACGCGGAGCCGAACGGCGACCCGCACAAGTTCTACGATTTCACCTCGGAGTTCGTGGCAGCCACCGATCCGGCCGCGGGCAACGCCAAGGCCGCGGGCAAGCTCGTGATCATGAGCCCGTACGGCACTTCGCGCACCATCGCGTGCCGCGGAACCAACACCGCCGACCTCTACGACTGCATGCAGGAAGACGATCTGGGCTGGATCTCCCTGCGGAAGACCGAGACCCCCCTCGGCACCACTTGGATCTACTTCCCCTGAGACACCGGACGCAGGACGGCCGAGGGCACCGCAGTGCCCTCGGCCTCTGCGCGTCTTCAGGCCGCATCGGCATGGGCTCTCGCCCGATGTGTGCCTACGCTTCGAGTTTGTAGCCGAGCCCGCGGACGGTGACCAGGTGCTCCGGCTTGGCCGGATCGGCCTCGATCTTCGAGCGCAGCCGCTTGACGTGCACGTCCAGGGTTTTGGTGTCGCCGACATAGTCCGCGCCCCACACCCGGTCGATCAGCTGACCGCGGGTGAGCACTCGCCCGGAATTGCGCAGCAGGTATTCGAGCAGGTCGAATTCCTTGAGCGGCAATGTGACCGGCTTGCCGTTCACCATGACGGTGTGCCGGTCGACATCCATCCGGACCGGACCGGCTTCCAGCACACCGCTCTCACTGGAACCGTCCAGGTCCTCGCCCGCGCCGCGGCGCAGCACCGCGCGGATGCGCGCGATGAGCTCGCGCGCGGAATACGGCTTGGTGACGTAGTCGTCGGCGCCGAGCTCCAGGCCGACCACCTTGTCGATTTCGCTGTCGCGCGCGGTGACCATGATCACCGGGACGCCGCTGCGGGTGCGCAGTTGCTTGCACACGTCCGTGCCACTCATGCCGGGCAGCATGAGATCGAGCAGGACGATGTCCGCCCCGGACCGGTCGAACTCGGCGAGCGCGGACGGCCCGTCACCGACCACGGTGACCTCGAAACCCTCCTTGCGCAGCAGGAACGCGAGCGGATCGGCCAGCGACTCCTCATCCTCGACGATCAGAACACTCGTCATCTGCGTGCCTCCACACCATTCGGTCGGCCCGGACCCGAGGGACGCGGGCTTGTTTCTATCGTGCTCACCACGGCGCCGTCGTGATCGTCGTCGGCGCCTGCTTCGTGGTGGGCGGGTATGCGCAAGGTGAACGTCGATCCGGTGCCCAACTTGCTCCACAGGGTGATCTCCCCGTTGTGGTTGGCGGCCACGTGTTTGACGATAGCCAGGCCGAGCCCGGTTCCGCCGGTAGCGCGGGAACGCGCCTTGTCGGACCGGAAGAATCGTTCGAACACCCGCTCCTGGTCTTCCTTGGCGATGCCGATGCCGCGGTCGGTGACCGCCATCGCGACATGATCGCCGCGCAGCGAGCGGCTCACCGACACGTGCGAGCCGGGCGGCGAGTAGGCGATGGCGTTCTCCACCAGGTTGGACAGGGCGGTGACCAGCAAGGTTTCATCGCCGAGCACTTCGAGACCGCTCGGCCGGTCGGTGCTGACCGTGATGCCGGCGGCCTCGGCGGCGGTGCGCGATCGGTCGACCGCCTGCATTACCACGGTGTCCACATCCACCACTTCCAGCTCGGGCAGCTTCTCCGCACCCTGGAGCCGCGAGAGCGCGATGAGTTCGGTCACCATCTTGCCGAGCCTGCGCGATTCGCCGAGCACACGCTGACCGAAGTGACGCACGGCCTCCGGGTCCTCCGCCGATTCCAGCATGGCCTCGGCCAGCAGGCTCATCGCACCGACCGGCGTCTTGAGCTCATGGCTGACGTTGGCGACGAAGTCGCGCCGAGTGGCCTCCATACGCGCCTGCTCGGAGTCGTCGTCGGCGAACAGCACGGTGAACGTGGTCTCTTCGCGCGACAGTTGCCTGGCGACGCCGCGCACCGCGATGCGGCCGCGGCCGGGAACGGGGTTCTTGGCGGTGAGATCGAACTCGGCGGACTCGCCGGAGGCGAGCACTTTCTCCACCGCGGCCCAGGCACGCTCGTCGAGCAGCCGGTTGCGGACCAGGCCGAGTTCCTCCGCACGCGGGTTGACCAGCACAACATCGCGGTATTCGTCGACTACCGCGATGCCGCTCTCGGAGGCGAGCACAATCAGGTCGAGGACCTGCGACATGGTGAGACCGGACTCGGCCTGCCTGCGGGCGGCCTGCCTGGCATTCACATACGGGATCAGTAGCCCGCCGACTGCCAGGCCGACGACAGCCGCAACGACTGCCAAGAGCACGGCCTGGGGAACACTCACACTTGAATCGTACGGTCGCCGACGGTTTGGCCAACTCCGGGTACTCGATGTTTCGCGCAGGTCATAGCACCTTACGACCCCGTTAGCCGCGTGTTTACGCGCCGTTCGATATGGCGTATCCGGGACGTATTCACCGGCCGATCAGTCTGCTTCGAGGTCAGCCTCGGCCAGCGCCGCGTTCACCGCCCTGCCGTGTTTGTCGACCCAGTCGCCGAGAGCATAGATCGGGATCAACAGGTCCCGACCCGCCGCGGTCAGCTCGTATTCCACCCGCGGCGGCGCCTCGGCGTAGCGGTGGCGGCGCACCAGCGTCATCTGTTCCATGCGGCGCAGGGTCTGGGTAAGCATCTTCTGGCTGATCCCGCCGATGGCCGCGCGCAACTCGCCGGGACGCATCGGACCCTCCCGCAGCATGTACACGATCACCGGTAACCAGGAGTTGCCGAAGATGTCCACGCCCATCCGAGCCGGGCAATCGGATTCGAAGTCGCCGTAGGGCGCGTATTCCACCCACTCGGCGGTGATCGGTTCGGTCGGGGCTGCGCTCACCGCTCCAGATTGCCACCGATGTTGCGCACCCTGAAGTGCCTATCGGAATTCGTAGCGTCGGTGCCGAACGCTTTTCGAGTGAGGAGTTCCAGATGCGAATCGGAATCATCGGCGCGGGTGCGATGGCAAGGGCCCTTGGCAGCGGTTGGACCAAGGCCGGGCACGAAGTGCTCATCGGCGCCCGGTCCGCCGACGCCGCGGCGGAGGTCGCCGCAGCGCTCGGCGCCCAAGCCGGAACTATCCCCGAGGCCGCTGGGTTCGGCGATGTCGTGGTGCTGGCACTACCGGTCTCCGCGTTGACGGAAGTACTGGACGCCACCCGGGAACTGCTGGTCGGCCGGACGGTGGTCGACTGCACCAATGCCTTCGCCCCGGACGCGGCGGCACCGGAGGGATCGACCGCCTTCGTGCTCGCCGAAGACGCTGTGGCCGAACGGATCGCGGCGCAGGCGCCAGGGGCGCACGTGGTGAAGGCCTTCAACCTGTGCGCGGCGGAAGTGTGGCAGTCGCGGGAGCGGACATTCGAGGGGCGCCGCCTGGCCGTGCCGATCTGCGGCGACGACGCGACCGCGGTGGGACTGGTCGCGACCCTTGCCGAAGACCTCGATCTGCACGCGATCCCGGCTGGTGGGCTGCACCGCGCCAGGTATCTGGAGGCGATGTCGGTGTTCACCGTCGGCCTTTGGTTCGCCGGACAGGATGCGCGCGCGATGTTCCCGCCGCTGGAAGCCGCGTTCGCTGTCACCGACTGACTTGCAGCCGCGTGATCGGCGGGGCCGATCGGAGCGTGCACCCCTCGCCCACATCTCCCGGAGTGGAGATGCGCGACGGGTGCACGCTCGCACAGCGACCGGATCTACCAGCCCGGATTTCCGCGGAGCGGGATGTTGACGAAGCTCGGCCGATCCGGATCCAGCTGCACATGCTGTGGCCGCAGGCCGGTGTCGATGAGCATCGGCAGGATCGGCAGGCCCTTGGGGAAGTTGCCCGCGTAGACGTCGACCCGCAGGCGGTGGCCCGGCTGGAGGATCGCCTCGGTGGCGGGCAGTGCGATGTCCAGCGTGGTCGCCTCGCCGGGGACCGTCAGCTGCCGCTGGTCCAGGGAGGTGAACGGCCGCGGGTCGGTGTAATCGCCGTTGGCCGACTTGGTGCTGTTCGCATCGTCGATCGCGCGCAGCGAGGCCATGAGCTGCCCCGAGGACAGCACGCTCGACCGGCCGTCCGGCGCCACATCGTTCACCGTGACCACCCAGTAGCCGTCGGGGGCGTCCTGCACAGTATTGAGCCGCACCGCGATCCGGCCGGAGACCGAGGTCGGCTCGGCGACCGGGGCGCTGGTGAAGGTCAGCCCGTTCAGCTCCTGGATCCTGGAGTCCTTCGCGCAGCCGTCGATCACCGACAGTGCGCCCGCGCTGCCCTGCGCGGCGTCGTTGGAGCACATGCTGGTCAAACCGGGCCCGACGGTCAGCCGCGCGGTCTCGCCGGTCGCCTCCGGGGTGAGCGAGCCGTCGTAGAGGCTGCCTGCCGTGCCGCTGGGCGCCGCGGACAAGTACATCCGGCGGTGCACCGCCTGCCCCGGCACCGCGTCGTCGGCCGGGGCAGCGAACGAGTCGGTGGTGATCCAGCCGCCGCCCTGCTGGCGCAACGTGACCGGACCGTACTGCTCGATGCCGTTGTCGATGTCCTTGAGCCACCGGTCGAACCATGCGCGTTGCAGCACGTCCAGCCGCGGCGGCAAGCCCGGCTTGCCGTACTCGTTGCCCGAATTGATGTGGTAGGTGTTGCCCATCAGGAGCTGTTTCTGGCCGGGCGGCAGCGGAATCGCGTTGTAGATCTTGGCTTGCGAGTAGGTGAACAGGTCGTGCCAGCCGCCGGTCACGAAAGTCGGTGTCTGGATCCGGCTCGGATCGCCCATCCAGTCCTGACGCGGCCGGGTGCCGTCGGTGAGCAGTTCCTTGGCACGCGGGTCGAGATCCTCCATCCGCGCGGTGGTGTAGACGTTGAGCAGGACGTCCATGAACGTGAACGGGTCCCGGGCGCGGTCGGCCAGCCAGACCGTGTCGAGCTGCCCGGTGAGCACGGACGCCAGGTCGGGAATCAGCTTGAGTCCGTTGATTGCGGTGAGCCACAGCGGGATGAAGTTGAAACCGAAGCCGCCGCCGGGCGCGAGCACGTCGTTGACCAGGTCGCTGCCCGGCACGATCGGGAAGATCGCCTGAAGCGCGGGCGGGCGCTTCTCCGCCGCCTGCACCTGGTTGATCCCGGAGTAGGAGATGCCGTTCATGCCGATGCGCCCGTTGGACCACGGCTGGCGCGCCGCCCAGTCGATCACCTCGACGGTGTCCTGCTGCTCGCGGCCGCGCAGCATGTCCCAGGTCCCCTGGGAGAAGCCCGTCCCGCGCACGTCGACGACCACCTGGGAGTAGCCGCTCTTGATCAGCTGGCGGTCGACGGTGAAGCTGCGCAGCTCGCCGCCGCCGAACGCCTTGGTCAGGTCGGTGACCCCGGACAGCGGGGTGCCGCTCATATCGATCTGCCGGAACAGTTGGATCAGCGCGTCGGACAGGCCGGGAATGGACTGCGCGTGATCGGCCAGGTTCGACACCAGCTTGGTGTAGGGCGTCAGGTTGACCACCGTCGGGGTCGGGGTATCGATCGGGCGTCCGGAGGCGTCGGCGGGCCGGTAGACATTGCCCTTCAGGACGGTGCCGTCACTCATCGTGATGGGGACGTCCCACTGGATGTGAATATTCGGGTACTGCTGCGGTGCATCCTGGGTGGCCGCCCAAGCGGCTCCGGCCAGGCCGCCGTCGGGCCCGGTCGGCGGCACGGCGACGGCGCCACTGGTGAGGAAAGGGGCGAGCACGGCGACGGCGAGTGCCGCCACTGTGGCCCGCAACGCGTGCTTCATTGGACGTGATCCACCTCTCGGCTGGTCGAACGGACGAGAGTGTACCGACCTACTTGTCGGTAAGAACAGCGGGTAACACCAACTTTGTACGGAATGACAGTTCACATAACCCAATGGGATGCCACAGTCCCAGCCTTTTGTGCTGGCCACGGCGATCGCGGCGCACAGCAGGCACCGGAATCCTGCCTCACCGCAGGAACGGTAGACCGCGCCACTACCGACTGGCCTCCACCCATCCGGCGTGTCGCACGACACTCCTTCCCCGAGCGGTCGGCCAAGCGCCGAAAGACAACGCGCTGCCACCGGACGGTGGCAGCGCGTCGGGATTCGCGTTGCGGAGGCTACTTACCGCCCTGGCCCGCGACGGCGGCAGCGCCGGCGGCGGCAGCTTCCGGGTCCAGGTACTCGTGCGGACGCACCGGGCGCAGGTTCTCGTCGAGCTCGTAGCGCAGCGGGATGCCGGTGGGGATGTTCAGGCCCGCGATGTCCTCGTCGGAGATCCGGTCGAGGTGCTTGACCAGCGCGCGCAGCGAGTTGCCATGTGCGGCGACCAGCACGGTCTTGCCGGAGAGCAGGTCCTTGGAGATGGTCGACTCCCAGTACGGGACCATCCGGTTCACCACATCGAGCAGGCACTCGGTCTTCGGGACATCGATGCCCGCGTAGCGCGGGTCGCCCTCCTGGCTGTACTCGTTGGCCGGGTCGATCGGCGGCGGCGGGGTGTCGTAGCTGCGCCGCCACAGCATGAACTGCTCGTCGCCGTACTTCTCCCGGACCTGCGCCTTGTTCTTGCCCTGCAGTTCGCCGTAGTGCCGCTCGTTGAGCCGCCAGTCGCGGACCACCGGAACCCAGTGCCGGTCGGCGGCGTCCAGCGCGATGTTCGCGGTGGAGATCGCGCGGCGCAGCAGCGAGGTGTAGACGATGTCCGGCAGGATGCCGTGCTCGGCCATCAGCTCCCCGGCACGCTTGCCCTCGGCGATGCCCTTGTCGGTCAGGTGCACGTCCACCCAGCCGGTGAACAGGTTCAGGGCGTTCCATTCGCTTTCGCCGTGGCGCAGCAGCACGAGGGTGTACGTCATGCCGTCATCCTCCCATGCGCGCTCGGCCAGGTCGCATCGGTTCCCCGCGACCGCCCTGAGGGGCAGGGCGGGGGTTGCGCGAAATCAGACCGTTTGGTCCGTGGCGAGCACACCCGCCCCCACCAGCGTGGCGCCGTGGGTGATGCGGGACAGTTCCACGCGCAGTCCGCGCAGGAAGTTCAGCCGGGCGTGCTCGTCAACCGAAGCACGCAATGGATCCCACAGCGGCGCACCGGATTGCGCGAAGCCGCCGCCGATCACCACCCGGTCGATGTCAAGGAGGGCGGCAGCAGAGGCGATGGCCGTGCCGAGCGCGGTGCCCGCCCGGTGCAGCGCGGCGATGGCGATCTGGTCGCCCGCGTGCGCGTCCTCGGCCAGCTGCGCCCCCGTGACGCCAGGCCACCCCTGCTCGCGCGCCCAGCGCACCGACGACATACCGCTGGCGACGGCTTCGACGCACCCGGCCCCGCCGCAGCCGCACGGCGTATCCCAGCCCGGGACGACGATGTGCCCGACATGCCCGGCGTTGCCGGTGCGCCCGAGCAGCACCTTGCCGTCCGCGATCAGTCCGCCGCCGATTCCCGACGACACGGTCATCGCCAGCGCATCGGGCACCCCGCGCAGCGCGCCGACGCGGTGCTCGGCCAACGCCAGGCAGGCGCCGTCCATGGCGAATCGAATCGTGGCCGAGGAAAACAGCTCCTGTACGGCGGCGACGATCCGGAACCCGGCTTTCCACTCGGGGATGTTCAACGGCCCGGTGACACCGGTCCGCACGTCTACCGGCCCGGCGGAACCGATCCCGACGGCGACGACCGGTTCCGTACCCGCCACCTCGAGCAGCAGTCCGCGACAGGCGTCCCACGCGCCCGTCTGCGGCACATCCACCCGCCGCACGTCGCGAATCTCATAGCCGGGGTGCACTACCCCGGCCGCGAACTTCGTCGCGCCGATATCCAGAGCGAGTACCGCCAACGCCGTGCCCCTTCGCCGATCCGAGCCACCAGAGATTGTCGCGCAGAGCACGGGCCGGCGCGCCGGATCCGGCCAGCGACGTGCTCAGGGCTGGTCGGCGGAATCGACCAGATGCTCGAAGGCGCGCAGATTCTGCAACGACTCGCCCCGCGAGACGCGCCACTTCCATTCGCGCCGAATGGATTCGGCGAAACCGAGTTCCAGCAGCACGTTGAAATCGGCGTCGACGGCCTCGAGGATCTGGCCGAACACCCGATCCAGTTCGTCGGCGGTGACGGCGTGCGCGGCCATCCGGCCGACCAGGTAGATGTCGCCGATCCGGTCCAGCGTGTAGGCCACGGCGTAGAGCCTGCGGTTGCGGCGCAGCAGGAACTTGTAGACGCCCTCGAAGTTCTCGTCCGGCTTGCGGCAGACGAACGATTCGATCCGGATCCCGTGTTTGCCCAGCGTGAGCATCACTGTGGTCTTGAGCTTGCGCTCGCCGGGCAGAACGACGACGAAGGTCTCCTCGCCGGGCCGGGTGTACTCGATCTCCCTTTCGCGCAGTGTCTCGTCGATGAGCCGCGCGATCGCCTGTACCTCGTTCACCGGCGTGCTCCCATCCGGCGCCGCCACAGCGCCCGCGACCTGACCTGGCTGCTCTCGCCGAGGAGGGCGGCCGTCCGTTCGCCGGCCAGGTTGGTGCGCTCGCCGGAGACGCGGTCGTCGGCGTCGTCGCGCAACACGCTGTGTGCGAGGCCACGACCGCCGAGCACCTCGCGATCAGCACGGAAACCGGCCAGCGCCGCGGAGTAGCTGGCGAGCAGACCGTCCGCGGTGTGTGCCCAGGAGAAGTTCGCGGCGTGCGCGACGGCTCGCTCGCTCATCCGGTGCAGCCGATCCGGGTCGTCGAGCAGCAGGCGTAGCGCTCCCGCCCAGTCCGAGGTGCGGTGCCCCGGGACGAGCAGGCCGGAGTCCTCGTGCCGCACGGCCGTGCCGAGACCGCCGACGTCGGCTGCGAGCACCGGGGTGCCGCTGGCCTGCGCCTCGATCGCGACCAAGCCGAAGGACTCGTTGTAGCTCGGCACCGCGACGAGGTCGGCGGCGCGGTAGACCAGCACCAGCCGGTCCGGCGGCTGCGGTGGCAGGAAGCTGACCCGCTCGGCGATGCCCAGTTCCGCGGCCAGCTCGATCAGCGCGTCGGGTCGCTCGAGGCCGCTGCCGGATGGTCCCCCGACGATGAGTACGCGCAGTGCGCGTTCCGGGTCGTCTCGCAGCACCTCGGCCGCGGCACGCACCAGCACGTCGGGCGCCTTCAGCGGCTGGATGCGACCGACGAACGCGACGATCTGCTCGTCGGCGGCCAACCCGAGTGCCGCCCGCGCGGCGGCCCGGTCGCCTGGGCGATAGCAGGTCAGATCCGCGCCGGGGGGCACCACATCGATCCGCTCGGCGTCGGCGCCGTAGAGCTCGACCAGCTGGCGGGCCTCCTGGGCGGTGTTCGCGACCAGCCGATCGGACTCCGCGATCACCTGCTTCTCCCCGATCTCGCGGGTCGCCGGTTCCGGGCAGTCGCCCTCGGCCAGTGCCGCGTTCTTCACCGCCGCGAGCGTGTGCGCGGTGTGCACCAGCGGCACCCGCCACCGGTCCCTGGCCAGCCAGCCGACTTGACCGGACAGCCAGTAGTGCGAGTGCACCAGGTCGTAGTAACCGGGCAGGTGCCTGGCCTCCTGGCGCAGTACCTCCGCCGTGAACGCGCACAGCTGCGTGGGCAGATCGTGCTTGTCCAGCCCTTCGAACGGTCCGGCCACCACGTTGCGCACGAGCACGCCGGGCGCGGCCTCCTGGACGGGTGGGACGTTCGAGGCGGTGGCGCGGGTGAAGATCTCCACCTCGGTGCCGCGTCGAGCCAGCTCAACGGCCGTTTGCAGGACATAGACGTTCATACCGCCCGCGTCGCCGGTCCCTGGCTGGGCGAGTGGTGAGGTGTGCACCGATAGCACGGCGATACGGTTCGGCCGTAGGTCCAGGCGCTGACTCACACTCTCCATAGTGCACGGCGCCGTGCCGGTCTCAGACGCCCTGACCGCACCAAGTGAGAGCGATCACACAGTAGATGCCAGGGATCACAGCTCAGCGGCGAACGCGGTCACCTCGGCGACGAACCGGGAGCGATCCTCGATGAACAAGCCGTGCTGGGCGCCGTCCCAGAACGACGCGCGTGCGTCCGGAACGGTATCGACGATGTAGCGGCCGTTCTCGATCGGAACGATCCGATCGTCGGTCCCATGCATGACGAGCACCGGAATATCCAGCCCGCGTAGCGTTTCGGTGTTGTCGACAGTCCGATAGAACAGCGCTTTGCGCACCCGGGGTGCAGTGGCGAGACCGGCCCCGAACAGGCGCTGGGCATCCGGCCCCTTGTCCGCGCCCGGCCCGGTGCTGGCATCGCCGAACGCACCGAAGGCCCGCACCGCGCGGCCCGCGCTCTCCTCGAAGACGCCCGGAATCGCCTCCCGCATGAGGCTGCCGGTCGCCGCGCCCGGCACACCCGGGCCGATATTCGCCATCGAGCCGCTGTAGACGACGCCCGCGACGGCATGCGCGCCGTAGGCGGTGAGGTAATCCGACAGCACGATCCCGCCGTAGGACCAGCCCAGCAACACCGCGCCCGACGCGATGCGCTCGGCGGCCAGCACCGCCGCGACGTCGGCCGCCCAGTTCTTAGGATCGTCGTAGCCAGCGGCGGGCGCGTCGGAGTAGCCGTGGCCGCGCAGGTCGACGGCGACCACACGGAAGTGCGCGGCGAGGTCGTCCGCGGACGCGCCCCAGCAGCGCAGATTCGCCGACCAGCCGTGCAGCAGCACCAGCGGGCGGGCGTCGTCCGACCCGCTCACCCGGTAGACGATGGTCGTTCCGTCCGCGCTCACCACATCCCGAATAGGCACGGCACTCAGGCTAACCGTGATCCCGGCGACAGCTCGGCCCTGGCAAACAACGCGCACTTAGGATCACGGGCATGAGTACTCGCACCGCCGTCGTCACCGGAGCCAGCTCGGGAATCGGGGAAGCCACCGCCCGTGAGCTGGCCGCGCAGGGCTATCACGTCTACGTCGGCGCCCGCAGGCTCGACCGGCTGCACCGCCTCGCCGACGACATCGGCGGCACCGCACTGGAACTCGACGTCACCTCCGAGGAGTCGGTGCGCTCGTTCACCGACGCGGTCGAGCAGGTCGACGTGCTGGTCAACAATGCGGGCGGCGCGAAGGGCCTGGCTCCGGTCGCCGAAGCCGACCTGGACGACTGGCGCTGGATGTGGGAGACCAACGTACTCGGCACGCTGCGCGTCACGAAGGCCCTGCTGCCCAAGCTGATCGATTCCGGCGACGGATTGATCGTCACCGTCACATCGGTGGCCGCGTTCACCGCCTACGACAACGGCTCCGGCTACACCTCGGCCAAGCACGCGCAGGCCGTGCTGCACCGCACCTTGCGCGGCGAACTGCTCGGACAGCCGGTGCGGCTGACCGAGATCGCCCCTGGCGCAGTGGAAACCGAGTTCTCCCTGGTGCGCTTCGACGGCGACGAAGAGCGCGCCGCGAAGGTGTACGAGGGCATCGACCCGCTGGTGGCCCAGGACATCGCGGAGATCATCGGCTTCGTGGCATCGCGGCCCCCGCACGTGAACCTGGACCAGATCATCGTGAAGCCGCGCGACCAGGCCGACCCGGGCCGATTCGCCCGTCGCGGCTAGGGCGCCCGTCCTCAGCTGAGCCGTTAGCATCCCAGGGACCGAACACAGGACATCGGATGGGAGTGGTTCGGCGCATGTTCAAAGGCTTCAAAGAGTTCCTGATGCGCGGGAACGTCATCGACCTCGCGGTCGCGGTCGTCGTGGGCACCGCGTTCACCGCCGTGGTGACCTCGGTGACGAAAGGCGTGATCAATCCTCTGCTCGCCGTCTTCGGTAGCACCAACGAGCTGGGCCTGGGCGTACAGCTGATGCCATCCAAGCCCGCAACGTTCATCGCCGTCGGGCCGATCATCACAGCCGTCATCGATTTCGTGATGGTTGCGGCAGTGCTGTACTTCGTGCTGATCCTGCCGATGAAGACGATCAAGAACCGCTTCGGCACCACCAAGGCTGCCGAGCCCACCGAGATCGAGCTGTTGATCGAGATCCGCGACCTGCTCGCCGAACGACACGAGGCGGTTCGCGCCGAACACGCCGCCGACCGCCACGTCGAGCAAGAGCAGGAGCCGAGCGCGGTCGGTGGGATCAAGAACCCCAGCTGACCGGGCCGTATGCTGCGGCTGCCGCCGTGTCAT
This sequence comes from Nocardia amamiensis NBRC 102102, assembly GCF_001612745.1. GTDB lineage: Bacteria > Actinomycetota > Actinomycetes > Mycobacteriales > Mycobacteriaceae > Nocardia > Nocardia amamiensis. Next base: position 29,697 of record NZ_BDBA01000011.1, read on the forward strand.
ACGAACGCGCAGCTGGAACCGCGGCCGATCAACACCAGGTCTGCTGCCGACGCAACGCATCGGCCCACCCCGATTTTTCGAGCGGAGCGAGACCGAGCATTCCCCGTTCGCAGCGCCGCAGGCGCTGCAAATCGAACACAGCTCAGCGGCCGCCGGCTGGCTGCGGCGGCACTGGCGTGGCCGACACCACCGCCGACGGTGCACCCTGCAACGCCGACATGCTCTTCCAGGTGTTCCAGTCGATGGTCCAGTCATAGAGGTCGCCGTCTGCGGCGGAGAGCGGGATCGACGTTCCGGTCACCTCCACCGGATCGCCGTAGAGCGCGGTGGGGAAATAGGCCTGCGCGTCGGCGGGCGAGAGATTGATGCAACCATTGGTGACGTTCGCCGAACCCTGTGCCGAGAGCGATTCCGGATTGGCGTGGATGAATTCGCCGTTGTTGGAGATGCGGACCGCCCAGCGTTCGCGGACATTGGTGTAGTACGGCGGATTCGACATCATGAAGTCTTCGTACTTCTCGGTGACCACGTGAATGCCGGACCGGGTGACGTTGCGTGGCTCATTGCCCTCGCCATAGCTGACCCCGAAATCGAACACGGTCTGTCCTTCGCGGACCACCTGCATGCGGTGGCTCGGCGCGTTCGCCTCGACGATCTGGCTGCGGCCGATGCGGAAGTCCGAGGTCAGATCGGAATAACCGTAACTGCCGCCACCCAGGTCGAGTCCGTAGAGCCGCGCCGAGACGTGCACGGTTGTGCCGGGCGTCCAGTAGTTCTTCGGACGCCAGTGCACCCGCGAACCGCCGTCGTCCGGAAACCAGGCCCACGCGCCCTCGGTGGGCGGGTCGGTGGTGACCGTGAGGGCCTTCTCCACCGCGGCCTTGTTCGAGACGGATGACTTGAACTGCAGGACGATCGGCGCGGCGATGCCGACCTCCTGGTTGTCGCCGATATTGATGGTCGTGGGAACTGTGCTCTTCGGCGCGAGCGTGCGGAACGAACCCTCGATCGGAATCGGCTTGCCATCGGTCCCGACCGCGGTGCCCGACCAGCTGTAGGTGGCGTCGTAGCCGAGCGGCTCGGTGATGGCGTAACCGCGCTTGTCCGGGGCGAGTTCGCCGCGGACCTGCTTGCCCGCGGCGTTGGTCAGCGCGATCTGGTCGATCGTCCCGTCGCTGATCGTCACCGAGACCGGCGCGGTCGGGTTGACGTTCGCGGCGTCGTCGGCGGGAGCCAACGTCGCCTTGGCGATCGGGCCGGCGTCGCGGCCGCCTGCCGCGCCGCGGTCGATCGTGCATCCGGCCACCAGGGCGACGACCGCCAGCACGGCCGATACCGTGGCCACCCGGCGGGGCATCATCGGTCGGTCGCTCATTTTCTCGAATCTACGCGCGGCACAGGGCCGGACACGTTGGCGCAGCGTGTGGCGTCGCTTTCAGTCGATCACGCCGACGATCACAGTGTGACGCCGACGGTGACCGGTTCCGGTTCCAACCGGATCCCGAATCGGTCGGCGACGCCGTCGCGCACCGTTCTCGCCAGCGCCACCAGATCAGCCGCGCTGGCGCTGCCGCGATTGGTCAGCGCCAGCGTGTGTTTGGTCGACAGCCGGGCCGGCGCCTCGGCATCGGGGAATCCTTTCCGGAAACCCGCCCGCTCGATCAGCCAGCCCGCGGAGAACTTGACGCCGCCGGCCGCCGGGTAAGTCGGCACCGTGACATCGCCCACATGGGCGGCGATCGCGGCCCGGACCTGCGCCACCCGGTCTTGGGCGACCACCGGGTTGGTGAAGAACGATCCCGCGCTCCAGGTGTCGTGGTCGGCCGGGTCGAGCACCATGCCCTTGCCCGCGCGCAGCCGCAGCACCGCCTGCCTGACCTGCGGCGCGGGCCGGGACTCCCCCACCTCGGCGCCCAGCGCGGCGGCCAGCTCGCCGTAGCGCAGCGCAACGCTGGAACCGTCGGTGCGCAGCGCGAAATCGACCGCGAGCACCACGGCGTCGTCGCGGTGCTTCAACACGCTGGTGCGGTAGCCGAAACCGAGCTCGTCGGGCGCCACCCAGCGGATCTCGCCGCTGGCACGGTCCAGCAGACGCACTCGGCGCAGCAGGGTGGCCACCTCGGCGCCGTACGCGCCGACGTTCTGCACCGGCGTCGCCCCCGCCGAGCCGGGAATGCCGGACAGGCATTCCAGCCCGCCGAATCCGGCGGCGACTGTGGCGTCCACCACGTCATCCCAGTTTGCTCCGGCTTCCGCGACCACGCCGTCGGCACCGATCTCGACGCCTGTGGTGGCGACACGGACCACAACGCCGTCGAAACCGTCATCGCCGACAAGCAGATTCGAGCCACCCGCCAGCAACAGCGCCGGGACCCCCGCGACGTCCAGCGCGCGCACCGTCGCGACCAGCGCTTCTGTCGTCGCGCACTCGGCGACCAGGGCGGGTCCGCCGACCCGCAGCGTGGTCAGCTCCGCCAGCCGCACGTCCTCGCGCAGCCGCGCGCCGGTGTCGGCGAGAAGATCCGACAGCACCAAACGTGAAGTTCGCACGCCACACGGTAGCGTGCGTACTACACCGCAGCATTCGCGCTGCACCACAGGATGCCCGCCACAGACACCGCACGGTAGCGTGTGGACCCATGGCTACACCGCTGGCGTATACGGCCCGCTACTCGCATTCTCCCGCTACCGTGCGCGCGGCCTTCGCGAACGAGCTGTACTGGAAGGACCGCATCACCGAGGTCGGCGGCCCGAACGCCCGCCTGGAGTCGGTCACCGTCAGCGGTGACGAGGTGCGCGTCGAGATGGCGCAGGCCATCGCCGCGGAAAAGCTGCCGCCCGCGATCACCGCCGTCCGCCCCGGTGACCTGGTCATCCCCCGCGTCGAGCACTGGAGCGGCGACTCCGCCACCTTCGAAGCGCGCGTCGACGGTGCGCCTGCCCAAGTGCGCGGCACCGTCACGCTCTCCGCCGAGAGCTCCGGCACCACCGTCGCCGTCGAGGGAACCATCGAGGTGAAGATCCCGCTGTTCGGCGGCAAGATCGAGAAGGCGATCCACGAGCACCTCACCGAACTGCTGAAGAACGAGGCGGAGTTCACCGAGAAGTGGATCGCGTCGCACTGATTCGCGCCGAAAGCGGGCACTGGGTCCGGCCACATCCGCCAATGCCGCCTTTGGGTGACCTCCGCAGACCACCCGCCCGCCGAAGTACCTGTTACCGGACCCAGTAACCTGTGAGCCCATGGCACGCCGACTGGACTACTCCGCCCGCTATCCGCTGCACACCACAAAAGAGCTGTACGCGGCGCTGTCGAACCGTGACTACTGGGAAGCGCGGGTCGAAGAGATGCGGAAATACACCCCCGCCAACGAGGTGGTCAAGCTGGAGGCGGGCGACGGCGGCATCACCATCGAACTGCACCACATCCTGCCCCGCGAGATGCTGCCGGAGATCGCGCAGACGGTGCTGCGCAAGGACATGGTGATCACCCGCAAGGAGACCTACGGCGCCTACGCGCCGGACGAGGTCACCGGCAAGTACTCGGCGTCGATTCCGGCCGGACCGGGCAGCCTCGGCGGCACCATCCGCCTCTTCCCCACCGAAACCGGCTGCACCATGCGCTTCTCCTCGGAAGCGAAGGTCTTCATCCCCATGGTCGGACCGCGACTGGAGCAGCTGATGCTCGTGAACTTGGTCGACCTGTTCCGCGGCGAGGCCGAATTCACGGTTCAGTGGCTGGAAGAACACCACCCCACCCGCTGACCAAACCGGTCGGCACGATCACCCGTGGCACCACCGCCGTCAACCGCCTCCGCCGCAGCGATCGCCGACTGATCAACGACGACTTCATCGCCGCCCGGCTGCGCGAGGCGGCCGATCCGCTCGTGGTCGACCTCGGGTACGGCGCCAGCCCGTGGACGACGTTCGAGCTGGCCGCGCGGCTGCGCATCGTGCGCGCCGACGTACGGGTGGTGGGTCTGGAGATCGATCCGCAGCGCGTGGTGCCCGGCCGCGACGGCGTGACCTTCGCCCGCGGCGGATTCGAACTGGCGGGACTGCGACCGGTCTTGGTGCGGGCGTTCAACGTGTTGCGGCAGTATCCGGAAGCCGCCGTCCCCGAGGCGTGGTCGACCATCCGGTCCGGGCTGGCGACGGACGGTCTACTGGTCGACGGCACCTGCGACGAAGTGGGCAGGCGCTGCGCGTGGATCCTGCTCGACCGGGATGGCCCCCGTTCGCTCACGCTGGCCTGGGATCCGTTCTCCGTGGAGCGGCCCTCCGATCTCGCGGAACGGCTGCCGAAGGCGTTGATCCACCGCAACATCCCGGGTGAGCCGATCCACGCGCTGCTCACCGCCGCGGACCGCGCGTGGGCCCGCGCGGCGCCGCTGGCTCCCTATGGTCCCCGGGTCCGCTGGCGCGCTGCCGCGCAGTCGCTGCGCGAGGAAGGTTTCCCGATCCGCCACTACCGTCGCCGCCTGCGCGACAACGTGCTGTCGGTGCCGTGGTCGGCCGTGGCGCCGGTCGGCTGATACCCGTCAGGCGACGGCGAGCGCGCGATACACCCGTGCCGCGGCGCGGGGCGTCAGTCGCGCACCGGCCTCGGTGATCTCCGCGCCCGCACAGCGGTCGATGGCGACCGCGTCGGCGACCACCTCGTTCAAGGCGGCCTGTCCGATACCGGCCTCGGCCAGGTCGAGCACGGTGCGCACCGGCGTGGTCACCAGGAACGGACCGGCCGATTCCACGTCGGCGCCGGTCAGCGAGCGGCGTAGCACCACCAACCGGGGCGGCGCAGGCGGGTGGCCCGACCGCACCGACAGGTGCAGGAACCGGGGGCACAGCGTGCCGAGGCCGTGCAACTCGGCCGCGCTGTGATGGGAGACGACCGCGGCGCCGTCGAACCAGGCCGACCACATGGCGTATTCGTCGAGCGGACCCTCCGGCCATCCGGCCAAGCGCAGCAGGCCGCCCGGCCCGGCCCTGGTCACCGAACCGTCGCGGAGCCCGTCCCGCACCCGCCCCGCGCATCCGATGCGCAGCGCCTGCCGGGCGGTGAAGAAACCGGCGTGCCGACCGGCCCAACGGCGCAGAACACGCCATCCTTGTTCCGCGGATCCGATCGCGCGGCTTGCCGCATCGCCAGCCATGCGAACCAGGCTACGCTCGGTATTTGTGCTGCATGTCACATTCGGACCCCTCAATGCCTCCACAGAAACGGCACAGAAAGGTCGGGAAGAATCGCCACCATGAGTACGAACACGCCGTCCACATCGACGATCAATCGGCGGCCCCTGCTGATCGCCCTGACCGTGGTAGCGATTCTGCTCGCGACGGTCCTGGTCGGCGGAGAGGCATATGCCAGGCACACGGTGGCGAGCTGTATCAGCTCGCAATTCGAGAAGGAGATGGGGTCGAAGATCGACGTGCGATTCGGTCCCAAGCCGATGCTGATCACCTGGATCGACGGCAAGGTGCCCTCGGTGCGGGTGAACAGCGACGACACCAAATTCGGCCCCGCGGTCGGGATGGTCGTCCACGCCGTCTTCCGCGACGTCGACGTCGACGATCACAGCGGGAGCACGATCGGCAGTTCCTCCGCCGACGTCACCTGGAGCAACGAGGGCATCAAGGAGACGCTCGGCGGCCTGGTCACCGGCGTGAGCTCGTCGGAGAGCTCGGGCATGCTCACCCTGGCCGTCCTCGGCGGCCTGGCCGAACTTCAGCTGAAACCGCAGATCCAGAACGGGACGGTCGAGGTGGAGACGATGTCGGCGCAGCTGCTCGGCATCGGAGTTCCCCCCGACCTGGTGCAGAGCATCGTCGATATCTTCACCCGGAGCCTGCAGAGCTACCCGCTCGGCATGTCGGCGACCGAGCTGAAGGTGACCGATTCCGGCGTCGACGTCAAATTGGCCGGTGGACATACCCAGTTGGAGTCCGCGAGCAACGGTTCGGGGGCTCGCTGCTGAATTTCCAGTGCCGCAAGGTATTCCCCGGGGTTGAGCCGAATACCTCGGCCGCGAAAAGCTTTCGGCTGACGGTCAGGCCGGAAAGCCGTCCAGCACGTCACGGGATTTCGACAGTCCCAGCCGAGTCGCCCCCGCGGCGATCATCTCGGCCGCGGCCTCGGCGGTGCGGATCCCGCCACTGGCCTTGACACCGAGCCGCCCGCCCACCGTCTCCGCCATCAGCCGCACCGCGTGGGCACTGGCGCCGCCGGAGGGGTGAAATCCGGTGGAAGTCTTCACGAAATCGGCTCCGGCGCGCTCGGCGACCCGGCACACCTCCACGATCGCCTCATCCGGCAGGGCGGCGGATTCGATGATCACTTTCAGCAGCGCCCGATCCCCGACTGCCTCGCGCACCGTGACGATGTCGGCGAGCACCGCCGTGTAGTCCCCGGCACGCGCCGCGCCGACGTCGATCACCATGTCGACCTCGGCCGCCCCCTGATCCACCGCGAGCCGCGCCTCGGCGCCCTTCACCAGCGAATGATGTTTCCCCGAGGGGAATCCGGCGACCGTCGCGACCACGAGCCCGGGCGCGCGCAGCGGCAACATGGACGGCGACACACAGATCGCGAGCACGCCCAGCCCGCGCGCGTCCTCGACCAGCGCGGCGACCTCGGCGGGGGTCGCCTCCGGCGCCAGCAGCGTATGGTCGATCATGGCGGCCACTTCGGACCTGGTCAGCGACGCGGAATCTGCCACGGGGTGAGAGTCTGGCACACCGAACGCCAGACCCCGCTCGGTGGGCGAATTCCGTTGCGCACCTGGACGCGCTTCACGCACACTCGTAGTCGACGGCGCATCGGAAAGCGTGACGCCACGGTCGACTGACTAACGTGTGCGGATGGGCCCTACTTCGTTCGGGAGGAGACGACCGTGCTGATCCGTCGCGAACGCGCCGACGACGCCGCTGCGATCGCGGCGGTGCATCGCAGCGCATTCGCACCGCGCTACGCCACCGCCATCGATCCCGACGGCGCCGACGCCGGTGACCGCGCCGGCGCGGATCCGCCCGAGGTGGGCCTCGTCGACCGGCTGCGCAGCGACGAGGGGTGGATCCCGACGCTCTCGCTGGTGGCGATCGAGCACGACAGCGTGGTCGGCCACCTGTGCCTGACCAGGGCCACCGTCGGCCCGTTCCCCGTGCTGGCGCTCGGCCCGATCGGTGTGCTCGCCGACCATCAAGGAGCAGGCGTCGGCTCGGCACTCATGCACGCGGCTCTCGGTGCCGCCGATGCCCTCGACGAACCGCTGGTCGGCCTGCTCGGCAGCCTGGAGTTCTACCCCCGCTTCGGCTTCATCCCCGCCGCCCGCCTCGGCATCACCCCCGACGAGCCCGTCTGGGTCAGCCATTTCCAGGTCCGCTCACTGTCGGCCTACGACTCGCAAATAGCCGGCGAATTCCATTACGCGGAACCGTTTTACGACCTCTGATTTGCCTGGCGGTTCGGAAATGACGTTGCTGTCGAGAACGATCACTCGAACTCGATGGGCGCGACCGGCCGTCGGTCACGAGCGGTGAGCGCTTCGAGCTCGTCAACGGTGAGTTCGACCTCACGACCGATCTCGGCCAGCAGCGGCCCGAGCTCGACATCCGCCGCGGGCGTGACGGCCTCGATGAGGATCGCCCGGACCTCTGCCTCGGTACTACGGCCGTGCTGGGCCGCACGGACGCGCAGGGCCTCCCGTACGTCATCGGGAAGATCCCGGACTGTCAGTCTTGCCATGTTCACCCGCTCTCGATTGGCTGCAATAGCGCCGATGCCTTCATCGCCCTTCACCATAGGACGGCGAGCGCGCTTGCGGCATTCCTGAAGCCGCGGCAAATTCCCCGCAGCACACCTGGGAGGATGGAGCCATGAGCTCTGCCGTTCACAATGACCGTCGCTATGTATTGACTCTGGGGTGCCTGGATCGCCCCGGCATCATCGCGGGGATCACGTCGTTCATCGCCGGGTTCGGCGGCTCGATCGTGGAGGCGGGCTACCACTCCGATCTCGACACCGGGTGGTTCTTCACGCGTCAGGCGATCAAGGCCGAGACCGTGCCGTTCTCGATCGAAGAACTGCGTGACCGGTTCGCCGCGGTGGCGGCCGACCTCGGTCCGGAAACCGAATGGCAACTGCTGGATTCCCGTGAGCGCCGCCGCGCGGTCCTGCTGGTCAGCAAGGACGGTCACTGCCTGCACGACTTGCTCGGCCGCGCCGCCAGCGGCGAACTGCCCGCCACCATCGAGGCGGTGATCGGCAACCACCCGGATCTGGCGGCGATGACCGAGGCGCACGGTGTGAAGTTCCACCACGTGCCGTTCCCCAAGGACCCGGCCGAACGCGGCCCCGCGTTCGAGGAGGTCCGCGCCCTGGTGGACGCGCACGACCCGCACGCGGTGGTGCTCGCGCGGTTCATGCAGGTACTGCCCGCCGAGTTGTGCGAGCACTGGGCAGGTAAGGCGATCAACATCCACCACAGCTTCTTGCCCTCGTTCGTCGGCGCCCGCCCGTATCACCAGGCGTTTGCCCGCGGCGTGAAGCTGATCGGGGCCACCTGCCATTACGTGACCGCGGAGCTGGACGCGGGCCCGATCATCGAGCAGGACGTCATCCGCATCGACCACGCCGACGAGGTGCGCGACATGGTCCGCCAGGGCCGCGACATCGAGCGGGTGGTGCTGGCACGCGGCCTGCGCTGGCATCTGGAAGGACGCGTCCTGGTGCACGGCCGCCGCACCGTCGTCTTTTCCTGACCACAGGCCGTACCGGCCGAGGAGTCAGCCCACGAGGTCGGCGCGCCTGCGCGGGCGCACCGCGGCGAGCAGGCGCGCGAGTTCCTCGTTGAACCGTTCATAGGCCTCGACATTGCCGAGGTGGCCGGTGGGCAGCACGCCGTAGCGCATCAGGCTGCCGGTCTGCCGGAGCATTTCGACGATCCGCTCGGAGTGGACCGGCGGGGTCATGTCGTCGAATTGGCCCGCGAGCACCGTGGTCGGCACCACCAGATTGCGCGCCGACTCCCCGAGGTCCATCGTGGCGAGCAGGACACCGAACCTGGAGCGCACCCACGCCGGACACGAGCGCACGATGGCCATGCTGAAGGCCAGCATGTCGCCTTTCGCCGTGGTGGTGAGGATCTGCCGGGCGAACAACCAGCGCACCGGCGTGATGGGCGGGAAGACGATCGGAGTCCCGAGGCCGAGCCTGCCGAACAGGAACGGCAACGGCACTTTCAGTTGCAGCAGGCGCAGCGGCCGGTTCAACAGCGGCACCAGCGTGGTCTCCAGGATCAGCCGATCCGCCGCCGTATTGACCAGCAGCGCCGCCAGCGCCTGCTTCTCGACCCGCTCGGGGTAGCGGCCCGCCCAGGCCTGCATGGTCATGCCGCCGAGGCTGTGGCCGACCAGCACGGCCCGCTGTCCGGGCGCGAGCGCGGCGTCGAGTACCGCGGCCAGATCGTCGGCCAGCAGGTCCATGTTCAGCTTGCCGGAGCCGTATTCGCTCTCGCCGTGGCCGCGCTGGTCGTAGGCGACCACGCGGTACTCGCCGGCGAAGGCGTTGATCTGCGGGTTCCAGTACTCCAGGCAGCAGGTCCAGCCGTGAATCAGCACGATGACCGGCCGATCGGACGGGCCGTAGGCGTGCACCCGCAACAGCGCGCCGTCCCGGCCGCGCACCGGGATCACCTCGGGGGCCGTCGTCGGGGGGTTGAACGCCGCGGTCTTATAGGTACGGGAACGCAGCTCGGCACTGTGCGCGTCGCGCAAGCCCCGGAGCAGGGCTCGGAAGCTCGTCAACGCGGTCGGCAGCATGGCACGCATCGGACACTCCTTTGTGTTACTGATAGATACAGTAACCCCGATCAGCGCCGCTTGCCAGTGCAAGCCTCCGCGACTACTCCCTCACCAGCGCGGACCCCGCTGAACTTCATCCACCTTCGGCCGCACGTCGGCAAGGTAGATGCCGGTCGCGATGATCGCCGCGAACGACAGCAGGCCGAGCCCCGCGGGCGAGAGGAGAAGCACGAGCACGGCCACCCCGAGAATCGCCAGCCAGATCGGCTTGGTCAGTTTGTCCACCGCGGTGAACGCGTCCGGACGCTGACGCACGGCGTGGATCAGCGCGAAAATCGTCGCACCGAGCGCCGCCAGCCAGAGCACCAGCAGGATCATCCCGGTCAATCCGTGCACCATATTCACCCCAACAATGATAGGCGTACC
>NZ_BDBA01000012.1 GCF_001612745.1 Nocardia amamiensis NBRC 102102
TCAGCTTGCGGGCAACGCGGACGCCGTCGGCGTCGGTGATCGAATCGAGCAGCGTGCCATCGGCGTGCTCGCCGCACAGCCGGATCGAGCGTGGACCGCGCGCGCCCGCGTAGACCTTCGGCGGCGCCGCGGGCGGCCAGTCCAGCGCCACATCGTCGAGGTGCACGTAGCGGCCGGACGTGGTGACCCGCTCACCGGCCAGCAGCGCACGCAGCGCGCCCAAATGCTCGCTGAGCAAGGTCACCGGCGACTCGACACGCGCGCCGACCTGCTCCATCCAGGTCTGCACACCATGTCCGATACCGAGGATCAGCCGGTCGGGGAACAGCCGGTAGAGCGTCGCGGCCTCCATGGCGGTGAGTGCGACATTGCGCAACGGCACCGGCAGCAGCCCGATGCCGACACGCACCCGCTCGGTCCACGCGAGCGCCGCCGCAGCAGTGGCGATTCCGCTCTCCAGAAAGCAGTCCTCCCACAGCCACAACTCCTCCAGCCCCGTCGCCTCAGCGACACGGACCGCCGCGCGGAGCGACTCGGGCGGATTTTGCGGACGGAACACAGCACCGAGAACAGTCACCCGGACATTCCTACCCGCCGCGTCCGGTCGGCGCAGGCAGATTTCGCCCAACGCTGCCGATCCCAGTGAATGCCAGCTAGCCTCACTCAACAAGATCGCCCATTCCAGTCAGAGGACCACCCGTTGTGAACAGGCCCCTACATACGTCCGCTCGAGGGGATTCGACCGAGGATCTGCTCAGGGGAAGGACCGCTGTCGTTACTGGAGCCAGCCGTGGCATCGGCCGGGCGATCGCGATCAGATTCGCGGCGGAGGGCGCGAACGTCGCGATGATCGCCCGAACCCAGGAACCGCACCCCCGACTACCCGGCACGATCCACACCGCCGCCGCTGAAGCCGAAGCCGCAGGCGGCGACGTGCTGCCCCTGGTCGCGGATGTGCGCGATGACAAGGCGCTGGCCGATGCGGTCGATCAGATCGTCGAACGGTTCGGCGGCATCGACATCCTGGTCAACAACGCCGGATCGGTCGATCTCACCGGCGCCGAGCAGATCGGCATGCGCCGCTACGACCACATGCAGGCCGTCAACCTCCGCGCCCCGTTCCTACTGTCCAAACTGGCACTTCCACACCTGCGCGCCTCCGCGCGAGCCGGGCGCAACCCACACATCCTCACGCTCTCCCCACCGCTCAACATGAACCCCGACCACATCGGCAACGGCGTCGCTTACACCATCTCCAAATATGGCGTCAGCCTTGCCTCCATCGGCCTGGCGCATGAGTTCCGCCCGTATGGCATCGCGGTGAACTCGCTGTGGCCCCGGACGAAGATCGATACCGCGGCGGTACGCAATCTGCTCGGCGGCGCGGAAGCCGTCGCGGCGTCCCGGACCGCCGACATCTGCGCTGACGCCGCTCTTTTGGTGGTGACCAGCCCCGCGGCGACCTACACCGGTCACCTGCTCTTGGACGAGGATGTCCTCGCTTCCCATGGCGTCACCGACCTGGACCGATACCGCGTCGTACCGGGCACCGGCGCGCTCGCCAACGATCTCTTCGTCGACGCGTAGACCACACAACCGGCTGCTCGGCGAGCTGATGGCCGCGGAGCGCTGGAAATTGTGCTTCACCGGCGGCCTCATGCCGGTGCCTGCAGAACCAGCTGATCCCAAGGCCGGGGTGGGTATTTGAAGATGGATGCGCGCATCAGGTGCGTCACGAACTCCTCGCGGTACGGGTCCCACAGCACGACGCGCTGGTTGGTCACTTCGTCGTCGGTCGGAGTGCTGCGATACATCTCCATGAAGGCCGGCTCTACCTGGCAAGCTTGCACGATCTCATCGATCTGGCGCTGCGGCACAGCTCCGGGCGCAAGGGTTCCGAAAGCTGCCGCCATCAGCCGGGCGCGCAGGTCCCAGTTCGCAATGACCTTGCGGGCAAGGGGATTGGTGAACATCCAGACGATGAGACTGGCTGGTTGCTCAGCGTCGGGTGGGGCCGGCGCGAGTCCTGGAAAGCGATCGAGAAACGGTCTGTTGCAGCCGTATAGGTCGAACGTTATGCGGTCGTGGCAGCAAGCCGGGTCGAGGATGCGGTCGAGGCCTGTCTGATCCTCTGTGGTCCAGACCGGCGGCACGCTCGACCAGTCGAGGGTTTCGAGCGGTGCCCTGTGGGACAAGGACCGAACTCGCTGAATCACCACAATGAACCGTTGGCGCTTCCAGTTCGGTACGCCGACCACTTCGAACCACAGTCTCAGTGCCTCGCCGTCGGGCACTCGCACGCCGGTCTCCCAGTAGTGCACCAGTTGCCGCGAGACGTGACAGGCTTCGGCGACGCGGGTTCTGCTCAGTTCGGCTGCCGCACGCTCCGCGGCCATCAGCTCGCCGAGCAGCCGGTTGTCAACTGGAATTTCTGCGTGATCCCGGGAACCGGAGCTAGTCCGGATGCGTCATTGAATAGTGACGGACCACGATTAACAGTGACTGGCCACGAGACGATGTAGGGACAGTCTCGCCGAGTCGGGTTCGGGGGATTGCCTGTGACGGTAGAGGCGAGCAACGGAGGTGCGATGGCGACCGGAGTGCCGCGGCCTGTATTCACGGCCGAGTTGCTCGCCGACCTGCACGCCGACAATCTGACGCCAGAGCAGCGTGCGCAGTGGTGGCCGGCGATCTCCCACGATCAGGAAGCGTTGTGTTTCCTGCGGTCGCTGGATGCGGTCAGCGCCGAACTGCGCACGCTGGGCAGCGACGAGCGCATCATTCACCCCATGCCCGCAGACGTTGCTGCCCGGCTCACCCAGTTCCTCGACGAATTGGACCCACCCGGGGACCCCACCCCGCAGGACGCCACGATCCAGCCCCCGCCGACCGATTCCGAAGCCACGCCGCCGCCGGTCGCGCTCGCCGAGTACCGCCACCGCCGGGTGCGCTGGTTGGCCGCGGCAGCCGCGGCGATCCTCACCTTCGCCGCCGTGGGCGGGGTTGCCGCCACACTGCGCGGCGGTGAGAATCCCGCGCCCACTGCCCAACCTACCGCTGGAAACGACCAGCTCGGCGGCGATCTCACCGCTAGTGCACTCGCCGCACTCGGCCGCCACACCGTCACCGGTTCCCTCGCCAACCCGGCCGCGCTCGATCGCTGCGTGCAAGCCAACGGACTCGATCGGACCGTCCTCGGCTCCACCGACATCACCTTCCAGGGCCGCACCGCGGTCCTCATCCTGCTCAGCGGTACGCGTACACCGACGATCACTGCGCTTGTCGTCGGAACCGGTTGCGGCACAGGCGATCCGCAACGCAGGGCCGTGCAGGACATCGGCTGACGCCCAAATACCCGCCACGACCGTGGGACATCCTGATCTCGCAGGGCGAACATGGGTCAGGACATCGAGCTACCTACCGCCGAGCAGTGATCCTCCCTCCTGGCTCAGCTTTTCCGGGCGCATATGTCGTCCATGGACACCTCCGCAGCATCGAGCCAGTGCCTTGCACACGACTCCTGGACGAACAGGCGCGCGGCTGTAGTGCGCGCGAAATGCGGCCGGCATCGTGCAGGAACAGAGGAAACGCTTCGTCGTATCGGACGAGCGGACTCTCGGCTCGGCCCGCTCAGGGCAGCTGCCGGGCGAAACGGGAGCCGCGCCGATGTGGCGGCCAACCGGCGTCCCCGACCTGTCCGGTGTGCACGAATTCGCCCCAGTATCTGCGGGTTTGAACGCCGAGCGTGTCGATCTCCTCGGGAGTGAGGGGCGCGAGCATCGGGGCGGCAGCCCAGGCCGAGCCAGTTCCGTACAGCAGCGGCAGGTCGATGCAGTGGCAGGCGCCGTATGGGTTGGCCGGATGCAGCTGTCCTACCCGGTAGCTGTAAACGGTCGCGCCCGCGTCGGACAGCTCGTCGGCGAAGCGGAAGAGGCCTTCCTCGAAGGCCTTTCGCCCGATCAGCCGCTCCACTGCGCGGGTCGCCTTGTCGCCGACCAGCGGCAGGCGCCCGACCTTGCCGAAGACCGGATGCGGGCCGCCGTAGTACGCCCGCGCCTCCTCGTCCGCGCAGCCGAGCACCACTCGCAGGCCTGCGGCCGCGTCGTGCACCGCCTGTCGCCAGGTGTGCTCGTCGGGCAGCGGATCCGATTCGGCTACCGGCAGGAAGGGCGGCGCCGAGTTCAACGCGCCCGGCCCCGCCATCCGGCGGACTGTACGACCCTGGGCGGCAAGGAATTCGGGCACGGGAGCGGTGAACGGGTCGGCGTCGAGTTCGGCGAGGAACATCGCCCCCACCCGTTCGGCGCGCTGGTGGCTCTGGAATCCGATGCCGAACGGTGCGCTCTGCACGATGGCCTGAGCGAACAGCGGTCTCGCTTCCGCGATGCCCAGCAGCGCGACGACCGACTGTGCGCCCGCCGACTGCCCCGACACGGTGATGCGCTCCGGATCGCCGCCGAACTCGGCGATGTGCTCACGCACCCACCGCAGAGCGGCGATCTGGTCACGCAAACCGAGATTGCCCGCCGAAACCCCCGGCGCCCGTAGGTATCCGAGGGCTCCGAGCCGGTAGCTCACCGACACCACGACGATGCGGGTCTCGCGCACGAGCTGGTCGGCGTCGTACAGATTCCACTGTCCACTGCCCGCGAGATACGCGCCGCCGTGCAACCACACCAGCACCGGACAGCTGCCGGGTTCGACGCCCTCCGGAGTCGTGACAGTCAAAGCCAAGCAATCCTCGGATTGATCCAGCGGGTCCGGCTTCCCCATCACGGGTTCGAGCCGCCCCGGCAGCTGCGGCGCGATGGCGTACCGCCGGGTCGCGTCGTACACCCCGTCGTGGGGTGCGACCAGCTGGGGCGCACCGAACCGCTCTGCCCGCGCATAGGGGATGCCGCGAAACACCGCTACCCCGCCGAGGGCTTCGCCCCGCCAGCGCCCCGAGGGCGCGACCACGTTGTCCATGCCACTCTCCGCCTTCTATCGCAAGTCGACTTGCGATAGCACCACGCTAGGCACCGAAACCGAGCAACGCAAGAGGACTTGCGATAATTGGCGGCATGGGCCAACCTCCGGCACAGATTCGCGGTGCCCGGCTGCGGAAAGCCGTCATCGACGCGACGCTCGCCCGCATCGAGTCGGTCGGCATCGGCAACGTGCGGGTCGCCGATGTCGCCGCGGACGCGGGCGTGCACGAGACCTCGATCTACCGGCGGTGGAAAACCCTGCCCAAGCTACTGCTGGACGCGCTGCTGTCCCGGATGGCCGAGGAGATCCCGCTCCCGGACACCGGGTCGCTACGCGGCGATCTGGAGCGATTCATGACCGACCTCATCCGCTTCGCGGAAACGCCGTCGGGCATGGCCTTGATCCGCGGCACGGTGATCGGCGACGCCGACCCGGACGTCGACGCCACGCGGCGGGAGTTCTGGATGCGGCGGTTGTCGGTATCCGAGGAGATCGTCCGGCGTGGCATCGCCCGCGGTGAGATCGCGTCGACGGCGGACCCCCGGCTGACCATGCTGACCCTGGCTGGTGTGGTCCACCTGCACGTCACCCAGCTAGACGCGGCGCTGCCCCCCGGCCTCGCGCGCGATGCCGTCGATCTCGTCGTGGGCGGGATCGCACCGCACTGAACACAGGCCGCACGTGCCACCCCAAGACGCTGATCGAAGCCTGGGTCCGCGGCTGGCGCGATGTCCTGGCGCGTGAGGCCACCGATCCCGTCCCGGGGCGGAATCACACGGCGCTGAACGCAGGCCGCACGGCCACTTCGAAACACTGATGGAAACCTGGGTCCGCGGCTGGCGCGATGTCCTGGCGCGCGAGGCCGCCGATCCCGTCCCGGGGCGGAATCACACGGCGCTGAACGAGGCCGCACGGGCCGATATTTCGGAATCTCTCAGGTAAGCCGACGATGATGGCGGCTGCAGCCCGGCCACCCGCAGATGTGGGCGGCGCATCTACGATCGTGGCGGCAGGTACCGTCCGGCGAGCGAAAGGCGTGGTGAGCGCACGGTGAGCAAAAACCAGGGTGGGAAGTCGAACCCGCTGCTGGCGGCGGAACGCGCCGACCGCAACCGCAAGATCCTGATCCAGGTCGGTGTCGCGGCCGTGCTGATCGGTCTGATCGCGGCCATCGGCATCGGCATCGCGGTCAAGAAGGCCCGCAAGGACGATCCCGGTCCCACCCCGTCCATCGCCGCGACCGGGAACCTGAACTCCGGCGGCGTTCCCGGCTCGATCACCGACAACGGCGCCGTCCGGCTCGGCAAGCCGGACGCGAAGGTCACCGTGCGCGTCGTGGCGGACCTGCAGTGCCCCGCATGCAAGGCCTTCGAGGCGGCCAACGGCAAGGTGCTGGAAGACGCGGTGAACAACGGCACCGCGGTCGTCGAGTACAACATCATCGCGTTCTTGGACAAGGCTTCCACCACGCGGTACTCGACGCGGGCGGCGAACGCCTCCTACTGCGTCGCCCAGGCCGACCCGACGAAGTACCAGGGCTGGCTGAAGACGATGTTCGCCCAGCAGCCGCCGGAGGGCGGCGCGGGCCTCACCGACGACCAACTGGTCCAGATCGCCAAGAGCGCGGGCTACACCGACGACGCGGTCGCCCAGTGCATCACCGGCCACACCTACGACAAGTACATTCAGGCCCGCACCAAGGACGTGCTGGAAAGCGGCATCCAGTCGACCCCGTCGGTCTTCGTCAACGGCAAGCAGATCCAGACCGCCCAGGAACTGATGGCCCCCGGCGGTCTCGCTCCCGTGATCAGCGCCGCCGCGGCCCAGTGATCACCGCGGGGCCGCGGGCCGCGTGGGTCCTGCTGATCGGTGGACTCGCCGGCTGGTTGGCTTCGGTCGCGCTGACCGTGGAGCGGTTCAAGCTGTTCACCGATCCCGGTTACACCCCTACGTGCAGCATCAACCCGATCCTGTCCTGCGGGTCGGTCATGGTGACCGACCAGGCCGCGGCGTTCGGGTTCCCGAATCCGCTGATCGGCGTCGTCGCCTTCTCCGTCGTGGTCACCCTCGGCGTGCTGTCGGTGGCCGGGCTGGGGTTCCCGCGCTGGATCTGGGGCGGGTTGTGGCTGGGCACCGTGTTCGGCGTCGGCTTCGTCTGCTGGCTGATCTTCGAAAGCCTCTACCGGATCAACGCGCTGTGCCCGTACTGCATGGTGGTCTGGGCGATCATCACGCCGCTGCTCGCGGTGAGCATCGACCAGTTGTGGGGCCGCTCCGGCGGCCCGCTGGGCATACTCGCCGAGTGGCGCTGGACCCTGGTCGCGGTGTTCTTCGCGGTGGTACTGCTGCTGGTTTTCCTGCGTTTCCAGGACTACTGGCTGTCGCTGGTCTGATCCGGCCGGATCAATTCGGCGGACCCGCGGTCAGCACCACCGCAACCGTGCGCTCCCCGCCCGCGCCGATGACGCCCAATCGGACGGTGTCGTTCGGTTTGCGTGTGTTCAGCGCGGCCCGCAGGGATTGCACGCTGGTGACGGCGCGATCGTCGACCGAGGTGATCACATCGCCCGGACTCAGCCCCGCGGCGTGCGCGGGCATGCCGTAGATCGCCACATCCACCCGGGCGCCCGTGCCGGTGGGCAGCGCGTTGGAGATGAGCACACCGAGGGTGGCCGTCGGGCCGATGTGCACCGTATCGGTCGGGGTGCCGGATCGAATCTGGTGGACCACCCGCATCGCCGCGTCGATCGGCACCGCGTAACCGTTGGGCGAGCGATCCTGGGCATGTTCCGGGTCCCCCGACGCCGCGGCGATGACCCCGACCACGAACGCGTTCCGATCGACCAGTGCCCCACCGGACTGTCCCGAGGTGACCTCGGCCGCGACCTCCAGCATGCCGCTGAGCGCTTTGCGCGACAGATCGGCGACGTTGACCGCCACGATCTCGCTGTCCAGGTCGGTGAGCGGGCCGTGCACCGCGGACGGCGGGCCGCCGGTCCCGCCCGCGTTGCCGATCGCCAGGACCTCTTCGCGCAGCCGCAACCCGGCCGAGCTGCCGATGGTGGCGGTCGGCAACGCGGCCGCAGGAAGGTCGAGCAGCGCGATGTCGGCGCCGGAGTCGTAGCCGAGCACCACGGCGTCGTAGGCCTTCCCGCTGCCGACGTCGGTGACGGTCACCGTGTCCGCGCCCTTGACCACGTGGTGGCTGGTGAGCACCTCACCGTCGGCGGTCAGGACGATGCCGGAACCCGCCGCGCCGGGGCCGGCCAGCGTGGTGGACGCACTGATGTTGACCAGCGCCGGTTGCACGGCCGCCGTGACGAACGCGGGGTCCAACGGCTCGGCGAGGGCAGGCAGGACGGAGGCCGCGGTCCTGGTGGGGTCGGACACGTCGCGCCCGGGCAGTTCGCCGCGATACCCGAGAAACGCGGCAATGGTGAGCACGAAAGTGATCACCATGACGAGCGCGCGCCCGCCACCCCGCGCGCGCCGCGCGATGATCTGCTGCCGTCCTCCGTCCATGGCTCTCCCGCCTCGGCGAATCGCTGCCGTTTCCATTGTCGCCGCAGATCACCGGCGAAGATCATCGAACCGGAGATCGGACCGAAAGAATGGTTTGTGACCAGGTTGTTTACCTGTCATGGTTGGCAACCGCACACATGCGGCGGTAGGCATGTATCCATGAGTACCGCTGCCGCCTACGCCCTGCCCGCCCCCGATGGCTCGTTCGAGAAGGTCACGATCGAGCGCAGAGGCCTTGGCTCCCACGACGTGCTGATCGACGTCAAGTACGCGGGAATCTGCCATTCGGACATCCACACCGCGCGCGACGAGTGGGGCGGGACCCGGTACCCGTGTGTGCCGGGGCACGAGATCGCGGGCGTGGTCGCCGCGGTCGGATCCGCGGTGATGAAGCATCGGGTCGGCGACCGCGTCGGCGTCGGGTGCATGGTCGACTCGTGCGGGGTCTGCGCGCCGTGCCTCGCAGACGAGGAGCAGTACTGCACCGCCGGCGCGACGATGACCTACAACACCCCGGTCGATCCGGTGGTGCAGCCGGGCGGGCACACCCTCGGCGGTTATTCCACGCAGGTTGTCGTCACCGAGAACTTCGTGGTCCAGATCCCCGAGGGGATCGGGCTGGACGTCGCCGCGCCGCTGCTGTGCGCCGGCGTCACGCTGTACTCGCCACTGCGGCACTGGGACGCCGGGCCGGGCAAGAAGGTAGCGATCATCGGCATGGGCGGGCTCGGGCACGTCGGCGTGAAGATCGCCGCCGCGATGGGCGCCGAGGTCACCGTGCTGAGCCACTCGCTGAGCAAACAGGACGACGGCAAGCTCTTCGGGGCCAGCGGCTACTACGCGACCAGCGACAAGCAGACCTTCCGCGATCTACGCGGCCGGTTCGACCTCATCCTCAACACGGTCTCGGCGGATCTTCCGCTGGACGATTACCTGCGGCTGCTCAACCTCGACGGCACCCTGGTGATCCTGGGCCTCCCCGAGAATCCGCTGCGCGTCAAGCCGTTCACCCTCGCCGGGTACCGGCGCTCGCTGGCAGGCTCGATGATCGGCGGCATCGCGCAGACCCAGGAGATGCTGAACTTCTGCGCCGAGCACGGCATCGGCGCCGAGATCGAGCTGATCTCCGCCGACGAGATCGACGGCGCCTACGACCGGGTGGTGGCCAGCGACGTGCGGTATCGGTTCGTCATCGACGTCGCCACCATGTGACCCGCCTGACCCGCGTGGCCACGCGTTCCGGGCCACGAATGGGTCGCCGCGTGGGTACGTTGGCTTTGTGCCTGCGGAGGACGAGGACGAAACCACACAAGCCGCCGAACCCGAGGACGGCGGCACGCGCATGCCGCAGTGGTTGCCGCGCGCGTTCCTGCTCGCCGCGGCGACTATCGCGGGACTGATGGCGGCGGGCTGGGTGCTCCAGCGCTTGCAGGGTCTGCTGACGGTTCTGCTCGTCTCGCTGTTCCTCGCGTTCGCCATCGAGCCCGCGGTGAACTGGCTGGCCCGGCGTGGAATGCGCCGCGGTCTCGCGACCGGGCTGGTGTTCCTCGCCCTGATGGCACTGGTCGTCGCCTTCCTGTGGACGCTCGGCGCGCTGCTGGTGGAGCAGGTCACCACCTTGGTGAAGAACGCGCCCGAGTACGCCGACGGGGTTGTGGACTGGATCAACCGCACGTTCAAGACCGACCTGTCCAGCACCGACATCCAGAAGTACGCCACCGAGTGGAGTTCGACCCTGGAGGGCTACCTCACCGGATTGGCGGGCGACGTGTGGGGCATCGGCGCCGCCGCGATCGGCGCGATCTTCCAGGGTCTCGGCATCCTGTTGTTCACTTACTATTTCGCCGCGGAAGGCCCGCGCTTCCGCAATGCCGTCTGCTCGCTGCTACCGCCGCGGCACCAACGACATGTCTTGCGCGCCTGGGACATCGCGGTGGACAAGACCGGCGGCTACATCTATTCACGAGCTCTGCTCGCGCTCATCTCTACGATCGCGCATTATGTGATGCTGCGGGTGCTGGACATGCCCTCGGCGTTCGCCTTGGCGCTGTGGGTCGGTGTGGTCTCCCAGTTCATCCCCACCGTCGGCACGTATCTCGCGGGTGCGCTTCCGGTGATCGTCGCGCTGGTGCACGGGCCGAGCACCGCGCTCTGGGTTCTCGGCTTCATCGTGCTCTACCAGCAGTTCGAGAACTACGTGCTGCACCCGCGCATCACCGCGAGCACGCTGGACATGCACGCGGCCGTCGCGTTCGGCGCGGTGCTGGCGGGCGCGGCGCTGCTCGGTGCGACCGGCGCGCTGCTCGCCATTCCGGTGACCGCGACTGTACAGGCGTTCTCCAGCGCGTATATCCGCCGCTACGACGTCGAGACCGACGAGGAGACCGACGCCCGGCGGCGGCCGCCGAAACGGCGCCGAACGTGGGCAAGGCAGTTGACTCTTCGCTTGGCGCGCGGCAACCCGCCACCAGCGGAATAGAACTGGTTCTTCCCATAAGTGGCCAGACACTCGCCAGCCGATGTAGAACTCTTCGAAACGATCCGCACCACACGGTGCCGAGGCTGGATGGGAACAATGCTGAAGCGGCCGCCGGACCTGGCCTTCGACCTCGGCAAGATGCACTTGCGGCGCAACGACCTGGCGGCCGCGCGCGAGGCATTCCAAATCGCCGTCGCTTCCGGGCACCCGGAATGGGCTCCGCTTGCCGCCGCCGAGCTGGGCGACCTGCTCAGCGCGCTTGGCGACAAACCGTCCGCGGAGGGCGCCTATCACGTTGCGGTCGATTCCGGCCACTCGGACGCGGCGCCGCGGGCCGCGTACCACTTCGGCCTGCTGCTGGCCGAGCGCGGCGATGCCGCCGCGGCCGAGGCAATGTACCAGCGCGCGGCCGAATCCGGGCACCCCGACGCGGCGCCGCGCGCGTGGATCAATCTCGGCTATTCGCGGGCCAAGCGCGGTGATTCGGACGCGGCGCGCACGGCCTACGAGCACGCGATCGCCTCCGGTCCTGGCGAGATCGCCCGGCTCGCCCTGTCCAACCTCGCCTACCTGCTGCGCACCGAAGACGATCTGGACGGCCTGAAAGCCGCCTACCGTCCCGTCATCGAGGACTGGCCCGCCGAGCAGTCGCTGATTGCCGCTGGCGATCTGGTTCAGCACCTGAGCGACGCCGGGGACTTGGCCGGAGCCAGGGAGGCTGCCCGCTTCCTCGCTGAATCGGATGATCCGGCGGTCGCCGCGCGGGCCAGTTTCGACATCGGGGTGTTCAGCAGCAGGCTCGGTGAAGCGGAGACCGCGCTGGCGGCCTACCAGCGCGCACTCGATTCGACCGACACCGAAGCACGCACCCGAGCGGCGGACGCGCTCGCGCCGGTCTACCACGAGCGGGCGGCGACCGTGCTGCTGGAGACCGACTGGGCGGGGCTGGCCCATGCCCGTGGCTCCGCCTCCGATGCGCCCGCTATGCTCGCCGACCTGATCGGCGACGACGCCGAAGACCGGTCACGCAGCATCGACTTCCTGTATTCCGCAGTGCTGCACGAGGATTCGATCTACTCCGTGACAGCGCCCGCGATCTCGGTCGTGCTCGGCGCCCTGCTGCACGAGCGCACCGACGTGAGCTATGCCCGCGCCTGGCTCAGCGAGCCACAGCCGCTGCGCCTCGAGCTGTTGAACTGGCTGCACGAAGTGATCGACACCGCCGCATGGCAATCGGCCGCCGACGCCGACGACGCGCTCACCCCGGCCGACCGCGCCGCCGCGGCGGCCTGTGTGGCGCTGTTCCCCGACATTCGCTTGGCCGCCGCGGCCGCGCTGGCCATGACGGAAACCGACTCCGTCGCCGATGCCGCCACCGAGGTGCTCGCGACGCTCAGCTCACTGGCCGCGGTCACCGAGTGATCGTGGGCAGCACCGCGCCGCCGGCCGACCGCGCCAGCACCGTCAGCAGAATCCGATAAGGAGCGGGACCGTGTCGGATCGCCCCCCCGACACGGCCCGTGCGGGGTGCGGTGTCACGCGGTGATCGCCGGAGTCGACTCGGCGACCGTGATGCGACGGCGGCGGGACGGGAGCATCGATGTCGGATGCGAGATGCTCCAGGCCGCGCTCTTGCAGATCATCTCCTTGAGTCGCGCGGCCGCTTTGCCGGTGAGCGCGGAGGACTTGGGCTGATCGTCGGGGGTCACCCACTGCATGATCCCGTCGCGGCGGCCGAGGCTGATGCACTGGCCGGTGTAGCCGATCGAATTGCGGGGAACCTCGCGGGCGGTCAGGCGTGCGGCGATGGCGTCGGCCGCCTGGTAGCCCGTCGGGACCCCCGAGGCGCAGGACATCCGCAGCGGACTGCCGCTCGCGCCGGGAGCGAGCGCGGCGTCACCGATGGCGTACACATCCGGGTGCGATACCGACCGCATCGTGTCGTCGACGACGATCTGCCCGGTCTGCGAAACCCGCAGGGTCGTGGCCGCGGCGATGGGATGCACGGCGAAACCGGCCGTCCACACGGTCAGCTGGGCCGGGATCGTTCGCCCGTCCGCGGTGACCGCGCCGGTCGGCTGGACGCGGGCGATGTCGGTGTGCTCGTGCACAGTGATGCCGAGCCTGCCGAACGCCTTGCGCAGATGCCGCTGGGCCTTCTCGCTCAGCCAATCGCCGGGAAAGCCGCGGGCGGCGAGCGCGACCGCGAAGTCCGGCCTGGCTTCGGCGATCTCGGTGGCCGATTCGATGCCGGTGAGGCCGCCACCGACGACCAGCACGGTTGCGCCCGCGGGGAGGTCTGCCAGACGGTCCCGCAGCCGCTGCGCGGACTGCTTGCCCGCGAGGTCGTAGGCGTGCTCGGCGACACCGGGCACGCCGCAGTCGTCGGCGGCGCTGCCGAGGGCGTAGACGAGGGTGTCGTAGTCGATCTCGCCGGGGCCGTCGGCGTCGGCGAGATCGACGGTCTTGCGTTCGACATCGACGGCGGCGACCCGCGCCAGCCGCACCCGCACGCCCGTGCCGGTGAAGACGTCGGTCAGTGTGCGGCGTTTCAGGTCCTGACCGGTTGCGAGCTGGTGCATGCGGACCCGCTCGACGAACTCGGGATCGGCGTTGACGAGGGTGATCTCGGTGTCGGCGGGGTGCAGCCGCTTGGCCAGGCGGCCGGCGGCATTTGCTCCGGCGTATCCGGCCCCGAGGACGACGATGCGGTGCTTCATGGGCTCACTCCTGTCTGGGTGGGGTTCGCTTCCTGAACCGGACAGCGGCCCGAACCCTGACAGAAGTGGCAGGTGATCTAGGTCACCATTCTTCGACGATGGGGTCCCCGTGCTCGGACATGGCCCACTGGCGCGTGGCGCGTTCGAGCTTGCTCGGGTTGGCCTGGGTATGGACGGCCGCGATGCCGTCGGACGTCACCTCCAGGGAGATGACACCGACGACCCGATCACCGACCATGACCACCAGCGCGGGCACGCCATTGGCCACCGCGGCGAACATGGTGGCGCGACCGCCGATGGTCTCCCACTTGGCGGCGGTGGGCTCGAACAGTCGGCGCAGGAACCGTGCCACCCGCAGCGCGCCCGTGACCGGCTGCGGCAGCGACACGACCACGCCGCCACCGTCGCCCGCGCTGATCGCATCGTCGGTCAGCAGCCGCACCAGTTCGTCGGTGTTGCCGCTCAGCGCGGCGGCGAGGAATTCTTCGACGATCTTGCGGGCGGCGGCCTCATCGACTTCCACCCGGGTCCGGTCGTTGGCCATGTGTTGTTTGGCGCGCCGGTAGATCTGCTGGCAGTTGGACTCGGTGACGTCGAGGATTTCGGCGATCTCGCCGTGCGAGTATCCGAATGCCTCGCGGAGCACGTACACGACGCGTTCCTTGGCCGACAGCCGCTCCATCAGGGTGAGCATCGCGATCGACACCGATTCGCGCTGCTCGACGGTATCGGCCGGACCGAGCATCCGGTCCCAGGCGAAGACCGGCTCGGGCAGCCACTGGCCCACATATGCCTCCCGCCGTGCCCGCGCCGAGGTGAGCTGGTTGAGGCAGATGTTCGTGAGCACCTTGGTCAGCCACGCCTCAGGTGTCTCGACGAATTGGCGGTCGGCGGCCTGCCAGCGCAGGAACGTATCCTGCACCGCATCCTCGGCATCGCTCGCCGAACCCAACAGGCGGTACGCGATCGCCTCCAATCGCGGCCTGGATTTTTCGAACACCTCGATGGCACGCTCACCAAGCAGCATGGCTCGAAGTTAACTGCTGCGAACTGCCGCCGAAGTCCCGACCCTGTGACAGGTGCGGAGATTTTATTGTGATGCAGGTCACATCAAGCCGGCTTCAGCCCTGCCCATGGCCGGAGCGACAGCGGAGCTACGCCTGGCTCACTCGGCGGCGTCGGCGGATTCGACGCGCCTGCGGATGCGGCGCGCCGCCGCGACCATGTTCCGCAGCGACGGCTCGAGCTGCCAATAGTGGCGAGTCTTCAGGCCGCCGTCCGGATTGGCCCACAATCGCTGCGGCGTCACCGCTTCGGCTGCCGCGGTGAGCAATTCGTCCAGCTCGTCGATGTCCGGAATGCGCGCGGACCGGCTCTCGTACACGCCGGGGCCGACGCCGTGGCTGAGCCCGTGCCCGGAGGCGCAGTCGTCCCGCAGCGCCCGCAGCACCCACTCGATGGAGCGGGTCGCCACGATCGCGGTGACGTCGGCGTCGAGTTGCTCGATCGCGTCGACCACCTCGGCGCGGCCGGAATAGCCGATGTGCGTGTGGATCTGGGTCTCGGCCTGCACACCGGAGGTGGCCAGCCGGAACGCGCCGACCGCCCAGCGCAGGTACTCCGCCCTGCCCTCCGGGCGCAGCGGCAGCATCTCCCGGATCGCCGGCTCGTCGACCTGGATGATCGAGATGCCCGCCTTCTCCAGATCCACCACCTCGTCACGGATGGCCAGCGCCACCTGGTCGGCGGTCTCGTGCAACGGCTGGTCCTGCCGGACGAACGAACGGGCGAGCATGGTGACCGGCCCGGTCACCATGCCCTTGACCGGCTTGTCGGTGAGCGACTGCGCGTAACTGATCCACTCCACCGACATCGGCGCTGGCCGCGACACGTCGCCGTAGAGGATCGGCGGCCGCACACAACGGGATCCGTACACCTGCACCCAGCCGAAATGGGTTGTCGCGAAACCGTCGAGCAGCTCGGCGAAGTACTGGATCATGTCATTGCGCTCGTGCTCGCCGTGCACCAGCACGTCCAGCCCGATGTCCTCCTGCAGCCGGATCGTCGCCTCGATCTCGGCCTCGATCCGCTTGCGGTACTCCTCGTAGGACAACCGTCCCTGACCGAGGTCGTAGCGCGCCTGACGGATGTGCGTGGTCTGCGGGAAGGACCCGAGTGTGGTCGCCGGCACCGCAGGCAGGTTCAGCTTGCGCTGCTGCGCTTCCCGGCGCACCTCGTAGGGCTCGCGTGAGCGCATGTCCGACGTGATCGCGTACACCCGTTGACGCACCGCGTGCTTCTGCTTGAAGTGCACCTCGGTCGGCCGCTTGCGCCACTTCTCCGACGGCCCCTCGGTGAGCGCCTTGGCGAGCGAAACCACTTCGCCCACCTTCTGTTTCGCGAACGCGAGCCGGTCGGCGACATTGCCCTCGATGTCGTATTCGATGAGCAGGTCGTAGGGCACGTGCAGCAGCGTGGTCCCGGTGGAGACGACCAGGTCCGGACACACCTGAGCGAGTTCGTTGAGGTATTCCAGCGTCACGTAGCGGTCGGCGCGCCACACGTTGCGGCCACTGATCACGCCCGCGTACAGGCGCTTGCGACGGATGCCGGGCACCTTCGCCAGGTCCTCCGGTCGCATCCGATGACTCGCCAGGTCCAGGCCGATCGCCTCGACACCGGTACCGGCCAAGATGGTCAACGCTTCACCGAAATCGCCGTACTGCCCGGTGACCAGCATGCGCGGGCGCAGCGGCGCTTTGGACAGCCGGTGGTAGGCGGTCTCGAACGCGGCCAGTTCGGCGGGCGTGCGCTCGCTGGTGAACGCGGGCTCGTCCAGCTGCACGCACGTGGCGCCGCGCTTGGCGAGGATCTCGAACAGCTCCTCGTAGACCGGCAGCAGCTTGTCCAGCAGGCTCAGGACGTCGAACCCGCCCGGCTCGCCGGGGATGTGCCCGGCCTTGGACAGCAGCAGCAGCGAAACCGGGCCGAGGACGACCGGCCGCAGCTCGATGTCTTGCCGCTTGGCCCGGTCGAATTCGTCGAGCAACGCCTCGGGATGCAGCGAGAACTCGGTGTCGGCGTCCAGTTCCGGCTGGCGGTAGTGGTAGTTCGTGCCGAAGAACCGGACCAGCTCCAGGGGCGGCAGGTCCGGGCGGCCGCGCGCCATCAGGAAGTAGAAATCCAGCGGGTGCAGGCCCTCCCGGTACGGCTCGAACCGCTTGGGCACCGCGCCGAACAGCAGCGCGTTGTCCAGCACGTGGTCGTAGAAGGAGAAGGTATTGCCAGGAACCTGGGTCAGGCCGGTCGCGGCCAGCTCGTTGAACTGGGTCTCCTGGATCTCGCGCCCGACCGCCAGCAGTTCGTCGCGGTCGATCCCACCGTGCCAGTAGGACTCCAGCGCCCGCTTGAGCTCGCGGTGCGGCCCGATCCTGGGATAGCCGAGGATGCTCGACCCGTAGCCGTCGGTCACGTTCACCATGAGCGGGACAACCCCTTTCGATCACCTGCGCGACGCCGCCGAGACCGGCGGGCACGCCCCAGCGCTACGCCCTGGAAATTCAGCCGAGCGCTCACACGGCCCGACCCTTTGCAGCTTATGCCGATTGTCGTCACCGGCTGAGTTACCGCACCACCCGCAGGCCGCTACTTCGGCAAACCTGGTACCAACCGTCCGATGATCGGCTTCCCAGCCCCGTCGGGTGCGAGTCTTACGAGCACCGTTCGTGGCCCGTCTCGGGTCCGAGTGTCCGATGCGCATGCGCCGCAGGCGCGAGCAGCGGATGCTCGGACGCGAGACTTCCCGGGGCCACGAACACGCAGCGCCGCAGGCGCTGCAAATCGAACACAGCTAGCGGTTGTTGTACTGGTAGAAGCCCGCCCCGGTCTTCTTGCCGAGCAGCCCGGCCTCGACCATACGCATGAGCAGCGGCGGGGCCGAGTACAGCGGCTCCTTGAACTCCGCGTACATCGAGTCCGCGATGGACTTCACGGTGTCCAGGCCGACCAGGTCGGTCAGCGCCAGCGGGCCCATCGGGTGGGCGCAGCCGAGCACCATGGCCTTGTCGACGTCCTCCTTGGTGGCGAAGCCGGATTCCACCATGCGGATGGCCGACAGCAGGTACGGCACCAGCAGCGCGTTGACCACGAAGCCGGAGCGGTCGGCCGAGCGCACCACCTGCTTGCCGAGCACCTCCCCGGCGAAGGCCTCGGCCCGCACGGAGACCGACTCGCTGGTCTTGAGCGTGGTGACCAGCTCGACCAGCGGCAGCACCGGGACCGGGTTGAAGAAGTGCATGCCGACCACGCGCTCGGGGTTCGCCGTGGCGACCGCGATCTTCATGATCGGGATGGAGGAGGTGTTGGAGGCCAGCACCGCCGACGGGTCGGTGACGACCTTGTCGAGTTCGGCGAAGATGCTCGTCTTCACCTTCTCGTCCTCGAGCACCGCCTCGACCACCAGCTGGCGGTCGGCGAAGTCGCCCAGGTCGGAGGTGAAGCGCAGCCGCCATGCGGCCTGTTCGCGCTCGCGCTCGGTGATCTTGCCGCTGCTCACGCCACGATCGAGGGACCGCAGGATGCGCGCACGGCCCGCGGCAGCTAGTTCGCGGGTCTGCTCGTACACCAGCACGTCGACGTGCGCGCGTGCACACACCTCCGCGATTCCTGCGCCCATCTGTCCGGCGCCGATGATCCCGACGCGTTGGATCTTTTCGCTGCTCACGTCCCGCTCCTGCTGGGTTGTCTGGCTCTGGGGTGGCTGGTCTGCGAAGGTGCCGCTCCGGTGTGAGCGAACGCCCTTCGATGGTCCAAGGTATAGGGATGCCCTCCCCGCCGGGGCTGTTCAGCGGGGAGGGCAGTACACCCCTACCGGAGTAGAGGATGGTCGGTATTCACTGTGTTTGATTTGCAGCACCTGCGGCGCTGCGTGTTCGCGGCCCCGGGAAGTCTCGCGTCCGAGCGACCGAGACTCGCGCCTACGGCGCATGCGCTTCGGTCACTCGGATGCGAGACGGGCCGCGAACGGCGCTCGATAGCCTCGCGCGTTCTGGTTGAGTCAGCCACGACGCTCACGGCTTTCGATTCCGCATGAGGGGGGTCGCCCAGCTCAGTGGAACTGGCCCTCTTCGGTGGAGCCCTTGAGGGCGGCCGTCGAGGTGTTCGGGTCCACGGTGGTGGCGATGGTGTCGAAGTAGCCGGCGCCGACCTCACGCTGGTGCTTGATGGCGGTGAAGCCACGCTCGGCGGCGGCCTTGAACTCGCGCTCCTGCAGGTCGACGAAGGCGGTCATGCCCTCGCGGGCGTAGCCGTGGGCCAGGTCGAACATGCCGTAGTTGAGCGAGTGGAAGCCGGCCAGGGTGATGAACTGGAACTTGAAGCCCATCGCGCCGAGCTCACGCTGGAACTTCGCGATGGTCGCGTCGTCCAGGTGGGCCTTCCAGTTGAAGGACGGCGAGCAGTTGTAGGCCAGCAGCTGGTCCGGGAACTCGCCACGGACGGCCTCGGCGAACTTGCGCGCGACCTCGAGGTCCGGCACGCCGGTCTCCATCCAGATGAGGTCGGAGTAGGGGGCGTAGGCCTTGGCGCGCGCGATGCAGGGCTCGGTGCCGTTCTGCACACCGAAGAAGCCCTCGGGGGTGCGGGTGCCGTCCAGGAACTCACGGTCGCGCTCGTCGACGTCCGAGGTGATCAGGGTGGCGGCCTCGGCGTCGGTACGGGCGATGATCACCGACGGAACGCCGGCGACGTCGGCGGCCAGACGCGCGGAGGTCAGGGTGCGGATGTGCTGCTGGGTCGGGATCAGCACCTTGCCGCCCAGGTGGCCGCACTTCTTCTCGGAGGCCAGCTGGTCCTCCCAGTGCACACCGGCGGCGCCGGCGGCGATCATGGCCTTCTGCAGCTCGTAGGCGTTCAGCGCGCCACCGAAGCCGGCCTCGGCGTCGGCGACGATCGGGGCCAGCCAGTTGGAGACGGAGGTGTCGCCCTCGACCTTGGCGATCTCGTCGGCGCGCAGCAGCGCGTTGTTGATCCGGCGGACCACGGCCGGAACCGAGTTGGCCGGGTACAGCGACTGGTCGGGGTAGGTGTGGCCGGAGAGGTTCGCGTCACCGGCGACCTGCCAACCGGACAGGTAGATGGCCTTCAGGCCGGCGCGGACCTGCTGGACCGCCTGGTTGCCGGTGAGGGCGCCGAGGGAGTTGATGTAGTCCTCGTTGTTGACGAGATCCCACAGGATCTCCGAGCCGCGGCGAGCGAGCGTGTGCTCCTCGACGACGGTGCCCTGGAGCTTCACCACCTGCTCCGCGGTGTAGTTACGGGTGATGCCCTTCCAGCGCGGGTTGGTGTCCCAATCCTGCTGGATCTCCGCAGCGGTCTTCGGGGTGCCGGTGGTCGACATCTGTGACTCCACTTCCTCGTTCAGTCGAATGCCCAACGCTCGAGCTGGCAGACAACTCGAACTGCTGGAGCGGCAATTCGCAGGCTTGCTAGTGCCTGGGGGTGTACTTCCACACGATGGCACACGAAGAAATAGGCGTCTACCTGTTGCTAATGCGAATCTGAGCTAGGTTTCCTACCCTCTTTGCTAACTCTGCAAAATTTGCCACCGAATTGCAAAGGTCAAATCTACCCACCGGTAGCCCTGACGTGCGGTTTTAGCGTAACGCTCGTACTGTTAGCGGACCGCCAGCGGGGCACGCATGACACGTCCACCCATTCCCGGCTGTGAGCACCTTCACAAGTCCCCTGTGGTGCGCATCACCGGTGGGCAGCGGCCGGAATCGCGGGGTTCCAGCCGACCCAACCACCCATGCCGAGCAAGAGCATGTACGCAGGGGTACCAAGAGGAATCGCTCGGGCCGCGGAGTTCTTTCCGCGTGCGGCCGTTCGATGTGCCGCCTCTCAGTCGGGACTTCCCCACAGACGATGCTGTCGCGCCGAGTCCGGGGTGATGCGTCCAGCCGCGACCAATACCTCGAACGCGGCGCGCTTGCGCGCGCAATCGTGCTCCCGATGCAACTGCATGGCGCGATGGGCGTCGACGATCGTCAGCGGTTGCTCCGGTCGATCGCACGCCCAGGCCTTCGGCCACACCACCGGGCGCATCGAGCAACGCCCTCGGCCGGGCTTGCCGACGGGGCCGGGGCGGCGCGGCCGACTGACCGGCCACACACACGCCACCCCCGACCATCGCGCACACACCAACCCCGACCACAGCGAGAACACTCTCCACTACGTGCCACGCGCACACGGCCGCTCGCCTGAGAGTGGGGGCCAATGCGTTGAGGTTGCCTGGCAGGATAGTGGCCGCGTCGGCGTCCGCGACTCGAAGAGCCCGACTGGCTCGGCACTGGTCTTCACTCCAGGCGCGTGGGACGCCTTCACCGCTGGCGTGGTCAGCGGCGAGTTCAACCGCCCGAACGCCTAGTCGGCCCGCGCTGTCTGATGTGGATCAGGCAGCGCGCGCAGCGTAGTTGGGGGTGAGGGCGCTCATCGTGCACAACCAGGCGCCGTCCTCGCGGACGAACACCTCGGTGACCCACTCATCGGAGCTGAACGGCTCACCGCGCCAAGCTCCTTTGTTCGTCCCGTGCGCGAGGATCACCGCCACCTCACCGAATACCCGCACTTCAAGCAGTTCGAACTCCATCTCCGAATGGGTCAGATCGCCGGAGGCGACGAGCGACAGGAACGTTTCCCGGTCGCCGGGGCCACCTTCTGGGCCGGTCAATATCCAGTCGGAGGTGGCGAAGCTGCCGATGGAGTCGGCATCGTTGGCGACAATCGCCGCCGCCCATTTGTCGAGCAGAGCCTGGAACCCAGTCTTGTCATCCATACGCCAAGGATCGACCGATCCGCTGCTCCTGTCTTGTACGAATGGAACTACCTGGAATATCGCAGCCCTCACAGCCGAGGCCGGGCATTTGATCGTGTCGGGTGCGCGGCACGGGTGACCCCGCCGGTCGGCGGACACCAACGAGCGAATACCTTCCCCAGCGCACCACTTCGAAACGCCACGATCCACAGTAGGAAAATGGTTGCTGCCGAGCGGTCCGACAACAGCCATTTCTCTACGTTCGAAGATCACATCCGTTCGCGCGCAGTGATTCCTAGGAACGGCGGGCTGGTAACCACGTTCGGCCTCGCCATAGTCGCCCCGGAGCTGAGCGAGAATACCCAACTGGTGGTGGCCGGTAGCCATGCCGGTGCTGGCCCCGGCCGCCCCACCAACGGGAAACCGGTCTTTTCACCGCTAAGATCGGCGGTTCCATCAAAGCGGTATCGAATCAGGATTGCCAACAATGACTTTCAATCCGCAGTCGCAGCGGCGGGCGTACCAGCAGGCGCAGGTGTGGGTGCCGGAGGAGGCGGGCGAGAACAGGCTGGGGCTGGCTGCGGTAGCGGACAGCTTGCTGGTGTTGTTCGTCGGTCTCGGTGTCTCTCAGCGCGTCTTTCCCGGCACCGATGGCGCTCTGGCGTTTCTCGCGGGCTGGGTCGTGTGTGTGCTCGCGCTGTCCTTCGTCAACCATGTGGTCGGCACGCTGCTGTTTCGCGGTAGTGCCGCCAAGCTCCTGTTCGGCATGCGCGTGCTGCGATGGAAGGACGGGCGACGTCCACGCTTCTGGCAGACGCTGTGGCGGTGGCTGTTCGGCTTCGTTCTCATCGCCTTGCAATACATCTTGGAGGGCGAGAGCGTCGGGCAGGCGTGTGGTCTGCGCACTGTGCGCAGGCGTGATGAGCTGCGCCAGACGCCGTGAACGCCACACTGGCATGCATCCATGGGCACCAGAATTGGGGGCATAGACCTGATAGCGCCCGGTTCGCGGGTCTCCTAGAGTCGGTCGTGCCGTCTACGGCGGATCGATGCTGTGCGCCATATTCGTTGCACCCGTGGGTAGTCCAGAGAGCTGCATAGAAGGAAAATCCGTGAAAACACGTACGTTGCTCGGTGCTGTGGTTACCGCGGCGGCTGTGTCGATGGCAGGCAACGCGGTTGCCGCTGCCGCGCCGGCGCAGATCGCGAATCAAGATCCGGCCGAGTATCTGGTCGGCGACACTGTGTATTTCGCCTACGCCAGTTCGAACTGCGCCATCCGGCCGAACGGTAATGTGGGGTGCGATATCCCATTCGGCACGAACCTGTACGGCTTCACCGTCTACGACCTCTCCATCGATCTGCCGTTCCTGCCCGCCCATCCGACCTTCGGCCTGGTCGGTGCACACGGCCGCGCGGGCAGCCAACCTATCGCAGGCACTATCAACTACGCGGGCGCCAGCTGCACCGGCGGCGGCCGAGGCGCGCTGACCTGCACCTCGAAGGGCCACAGCTTCAGCTTCGGCTGGTCGGGCACCCAGATCAGCTGACGACGGTCCGGATGTCCACCGGCACCAGGCGCTTGTTGGAGACGATGACCGCTGCGGGGCATGGCGTTTGCAACGTTCATGCAACCCCCTCCCCGTGTCTGGTCTCGACTGACCGTGCCGCGTCACAGTGTGCAAAAAGACAGATGCCACCAAATCAGAGGTCGATAATGCGTTGTCTGGAACTGCCCGATGGTGTGCCGATGAACCACGAAGACCATGGGTGCGGCCGCCACACAACGATCTGGTCGCACGAGTGACCGACGGGGTGCGACGGCTGCCGGCACCGGCAGGAGAGGACTGGTGACACCGAGACCAGACCAAGGCACGCTTCCGGATCGGGAGGCGCTATTGGCGGCGTGCCGTGGTTGGCCGCCGCCAACCGACAGCCCGATCCTGGCGGCGGCCATTGAACTGGCGGAGCTGCACGAAATACGGATGAGCCGACCGGACGGTGACGCATGGCAGCTTGATCGGGCACGGCTGCGGTGGACAGCTGCCATCGACCACCTGGTCGCCTCGAGCACACCGGCGCCGTCTTCGGATGCACCTTTGCACACCGAGACACTCGGACAGATCATCGACCGAATGGCCCAGCTCACCGCACTCGCGTTCGCCATGCTGATCGACGGACTGGAGACCGTCTTCCACGACGTCCACACCCAGCTCAACGATCTGGCACAGGGCTATGAAGATCTCGCCGCCGAAGTGCTCGCCGGAACGAGGCGCCTACCTGTTCGTGACCCCAGCCGATAGTGCCGACTCCGTTGATCGCACGGCTCGCCCAGCTGTGCGACCGAACGGTGGACTACCAGCCGAACAATGCACGATTCCGGCAGCGAGAGAGATGCGAGGAATCCAGCAGCATCAGGCCGGGTGCGCGGTGCGCCAATGTTCGGCGATGTCGATTCGCCGGGTAATCCACACCTGGTCGTAGGACTGCACATGGTCGAGCAAGCGCTCCAGGGCTGCGGTGCGGGCGGGACGTCCGATCAGGCGGCAGTGCAGCCCGATCGACAGCATCTTCGGGCTGCCTTCCGCGCCTTCCCGGTAGAGCACGTCGAATGCGTCGCGGACGTGGGCGAAGAACTGCTCGCCGGTCGGGAAGCCCGCGGGCGAGGCGAAGCGCATGTCGTTGGTGTCGAGGGTGTAGGGCACCACCAGGTGGTCGCGGTCGTGCACGCGTACCCAGTACGGGAGGTCGTCGGCATAGGAATCGGCGTCGTAGACGAACCCGCCGTGCTCCACCACCAGCTCCCTGGTGTGCGGCGAATCGCGCCCGGTGTACCAGCCCAGGGGTGCGGCGCCGGTCAGGTCGGTCAGGATGCGCACGGCCTCGGCCATGTGCGCGCGTTCGGTGTCGCGGTCGGTCAGCTGGTAGGACCTCCAGCGCAGCCCGTGGCAGGCGATCTCGTGGCCGAGTTCCCGGAAAGCGGCCACCGCCTCCGGGTTGCGCTGCAGGGCGCGGGCGACGGCGAAGACGGTCAGCGGCAGCCCGCGGCGTTCGAAGACGCGCAGCACTCGCCATAGTCCAGCGCGGGAGCCGTACTCGTAGAGCGATTCCATGCTCATATGCCGGTTCGGGAACGCTTCCGCGGGTGTCATTTCCGACAGAAACGTCTCAGAATGTGCGTCCCCGTCGAGCACGTTGTTCTCGCCGCCCTCCTCGTAGTTGAGCACGAACTGGATCGCGATCCGCGCGTCGCCCGGCCACTTCGGGTCCGGCGGGTTCGGGCCGTAACCGACGAAATCCCGCTCGCTCATACCTGGACCTCGCTAACGCGAGGCTCCGGCACCAGCGAGTGCCCGGCCCGTCCGCTGCGCTCCCCCATGGCCTGCGCCTCACCGGCGCCCGGCTCCGGCACCAGCGAGTGCCCGACTGCATCGATGACACGCCCGCTCATGCGCCGAGCTCTCCGTACAGCCGCAACCGCGCCAGTCCACCGTCGGGGTAGATGTCAAGGCGGACCTCTTCCACCGACGCGGCCATCGGTGCGATCGGGAACCGGTGTCTGGTGTCGGGCTGTAGCGCGGTGCGCGGCAACAACTCCAGTTCGGTGCCGTCGGCGGTGCGGCCGGTGAGCCGAGCCGCGCCCGGGTTGTTGCCCAGGAAGTAGGAGGTGTCCAGCTCGGCGAGGCGGATCAGTCCCGGCCCGGCCAGACGGATACGCACCCAGTCGTTGCCCTCGTCCCTGCGGCGGGCGGTCTCCCAGCCGTCGCCCATGGACCGGGCCAGGCCGGGATAGAGCAAGTGGTTGGGCGAACTGTAGAAACGGTTGGAGCAGTCCAACACCAGTGCGCCGTTCTCCAGTGCGGCCAGGTCCAGCGGCCCGAGGCCGAGCAGACGCGGATCGGGTCTTCCCTCGCCGTGCACCCGCAACCGCGCCACACCGCCGTCGGGATGCATGGTCAGCTTCACGTGCGTCCAGCGTTTCTCGTTCTCGACGGTGAACAGGTTGCGGCGGTCGCCAGCGACCGGGGAACGGTCGATCAGGATCACCCAATCATCGCGTGCGGCAATGGTTTCCGCCGGAGGATAGTCCTCGATCTCCAGCGCCGACACCGAAACCGCGGGCGGGTAGTTGCCCGAGAACCACGCGGTGTCGACCATGATGCCGCGGATCACGCCCGGCACGCCCAGCCGCACGATCGCGGAATCGTCGCCCGGCTGCCCGCGGTGCCTGCGGGTCTCCCAGCCGTCGTAGATCTGACCCTTGTGCCCGAAGGTGGACGGCCGGTGCTCGGCGGGGCCGGGATTGATCAAATTCTCCTTCTCGGCGAAGAATTCGTCATCGGCCCAGATCACCGAGCCGCCGAGCGGGCGGACCGCCAGATCGGGCAGCAGCATGAACTCGTCGTCCTCGACGCCGTCGTGCATCGCGCCTCCTGGGTCTTCGCGGGACGCCCGCACCTGGTCGGGGCGATGAGGCGCTCCGCGATCGGCCACGCCTTCGGCGTCGTCCGGAGCCGCACCGTTCGGTAGGCCGCTCACAACTTCGCCTCGTTGGCGCTCGGCTCCGTCGTGCGCGGCCGCGCCCTGCGTCCCAGGTTCACTCGCTGACGCTCCATCACGACTGCACCTCGCCGACACTCAGCTCCATCGTGCGCGGCAGCGCCCTGCATCCCCGATTCACTCGCTGCCTCACGTCGACTCCTCCGGAACCGGTGCGCGCGCCGCCAGTGCGCGCAGCACCCTCTCGGTCAGCTCGGGTACGCCCGCGGTCGGCCGGGCCCCGCAGTCGATGCCGCGCAGTACTGTGGCGGCCATCGCTTCCGCTGTGGCGGGCTCGTCCATGATGTCGCCGCCGCGGCGGGCCAGATAATCCAGCAGCCGCGGCACCGCCACCTCGATGGCCTGGCGGAAGAAGTCGTAGGTGGCCAGCCAGCGCGTGACCAGGTGACCGGGATGCATGTCCCAACCCTGGTAGTACCCACGCCGCAGGGCTCGGGCTACCAAGCGGTGATGATTGCGCAGCGCGGCCTCGGGGTCGGCGTCGGGCACGATCTGGGTGGAGCCGTCGCACACCCACACCCCGGTCTGGGCGGCCGCGACCTGCATGACCGCCTTGGCGTAATCGGCGGCCGGATGGTCCAGCGCCTGGTCCGGCGCGGCGACGCCGCACGCCGCGGTGTAGTCGTAGGTGCCGAAATGCAGTCCACTGCAACGTCCTTCGGCTAACGTCAGCATGGTGGCCACCGGAGCGGTGCCGTCCGCGGCGAGAATCGCCTGCGGGCTCTCGATCTGCAATTCGAACCGCAAACTGCCTTCCGCGATGCCGTAACCGCGTTCCAGCCCGACGCACAACTGCACCAAAGCGGGGATTTGCCGCGCGGCACGAATTTTCGGAACTGTGAAGACGAATCCCTCGGGCACGCCACCGGCGGCTTCCAACACCAGGTCCAGGGTGCGCAGGGCACGACGCCGCTCGCCACTCGACAAGCCCTTCATCCGGATGCCGCTGCTCGCCGGGCGCGGTCGCTCCGCCCGCGCGTCGACGATCTGCTGCGACTGGTCGAAGTGCTGCTGGTGCGGGAGGCCCGGGTGAGGCTCGCCAGGTTCGGTGATGCCTGCCGCGACCACGGACTCGCCGACAGCCGAGCTACGGGAGCGCCGCGACCAGGCCGCGAGCACGGCACCCGCCGCCGTGGCCGCGCGGTCCTCCTCGGCATCCGTGCGCAGGCCGTAGCCGTCCTCGAAGTCGATGCGCAGATCTTGGACCGGGTCCTGTTCCAGCCGCTTGCGGACGTCGGGCAGCGACCCGGTTTCGTCGAGGGTGGCCAGCAGGTCCTGGTGGCGGTCGAGCAATTCGACCGCGGTGGCGCCCCATTCGGCAGGGGTCTCCTCCGCGACTCGGTCGGCCGGAACGTACACCGTGTGGATCGGCTGCGACCTGCCGTTCGATCCCGGATACCTCCGGCGCAGCTCGGCGTCCACCGTGTCGAGCATCGCCTCGATCCTGGCGCGGACATGCTCGGGCACCTTGGTCATCGCGACTCCTTCTTCCGCAGCGCGGCCCACACCCGGTCCGCGGTCATCGGCAGGCGGTCGAGGCGGACGCCGACCGCGTCGCGGATCGCATTGGCCAGCGCGGGCGCGACCGGGTTGTACGGCGACTCGCTCATCGATTTCGCGCCCAGCGGCCCGAGGGTGTCGGCCGTATCGGCGAAGTACACCTCGGTGCGGGGCACGTCAGCGAACTGTGGCACGTGGTAGTGCCGCAAGGTCTGCGTGAGCACCACGCCGTGGTCGCTGCGCATGTCTTCGTACAGCGCGGTGCCGATGGCCTGCGCGACACCGCCTTCCACCTGTCCACGGCACTGCACGGGGTTGAGCACCGTGCCGGCGTCGGCCGTCTGGATCGACTGGAGGATGCGGACCGAGCCGGTGCCAGGATGCACCGCCACCCGGAAAGCGTGCACGTTGAAACTCACCGACCTGGGGCTGCCCGCGTGCTCGGCGCGCGCTGTCAGGTCGCCGGGAGCCAGCAGCTCGGTTGCGCCGAGTAGCTGGTCATCGCAGTGCACGCCGCCGGGTGTCAGCACGCAGTCGTGCTCCGGAACGCCCGACAGCTCGGCCGCTCTGGCCAGCAGCAACCCGCGCAAGGCGCCGGCTGCCGCGTAGACGGCCTTACCCGCGACCACGATGCCGGTGGAGCCGAACGCGCCGGTGTCGTACTCCACCAGGTCGGTGTCGGCATGCCGGATCACGATGCGGGACACGTCGGTGTCCAGCGCGGTGGCCGCGAGCTGCGCATGCACCGTCGTCGTGCCGTTGCCGAATTCCGCTGTGCCGACGCGGATCTCGTAGCGTCCGTCGGGCAGCAGCGACGCTGTCGCCGTCGATCGGTGGCCGCGCGGCGGGATGGTCGCGATCATCGCGGCGGCCATCCCGGTGCCGACGCGCCACTCCGGGCCGGGCGCGTGCACGTCATTGCCCCGCAGTAGTGCCCGCTCGGCCAGGTCCAGGCACTGATCCAAGCCATAGCTGCCGAACATCAGGTCGCCCTCGTTCACCGCGGCCCCGACGAACCGATCGCCGGGCACCACGACATTGCGGCGCCGGAATTCGAATGGGTCGATGCCGAGCGCGTGCGCGAGCTCGTCCAGCGCCGACTCGACCCCGAAGATCACCTGCCCGAGTCCGTAACCGCGGAATGCCCCGGAGGGAACGTTGTTGGTGTACACCGCTTGGGCGTCGACGCGCTTGTTGGCGCAGCGGTAGAGCTCCACCGACTCACCCACGCCGTGGAACATCACGCCGCCGCTGTGGTTGCCGTAGGCCCCGGTGTCCGCGAGTACGTCGACGGCCAATGCGGTCAGCACTCCGTTCGCGTCGGCGCCCGCCGTCACGGCGACCCGCATCGGGTGCCTGCAGGTCGCGGCGGTGAACTCGTCGGAGCGGGTGAACTCGTACTGCACCGGCCTGCCGGTCCGCAGGACGGCCAGCGCGATCAGGTCCTCGGCCAGCATCTCCTGCTTCGCGCCGAATCCGCCGCCGACCCTGGCCGCGAACACCCGAACCCGCTCGGACGGCAGTCCGAAGACGCGACACAGTTCGGCGCGCACCAGGAATGGAACCTGGGTACTGCATCGGATGACCAGCCTGCCCGTGTCGTCCAGCCATCCGACCCCGCCATGTGTCTCCAGGTGCACGTGCTGCCCGCGCGGTGAATGCCACACACCACGCACGATTTGGGCCGCTGCCGCCAGACCCGCCGCCATGTCGCCCACCTCGCCGTGCACTTCGGCGACCAGATTACGGCCGGGATCGTCGATCCGCGCCGAATCCGGCTTGTCACCATGCAGTTTCGGCGCGTCGGCTCGTAACGCTTCCTGCGGGTCGAACACCGCGGGCAGCCTCTCGTAGTCGACGTGCAGCAGCCGGACCGCCGCGCGGGCGGTCGCCACGCTCTCCGCCACCACCGCCGCCACTCGCTGTCCGACGAATCGGACCGTCCGGTCCAGTACGTAGGTGTCGTCGGGATCGTCCGTCCGCAGCTCATGCCGTGCGGTCGAGAACGCTACGTCCGGCGCGTCGGCGTAGGTCAGCACAGCATGCACGCCCGGCAATGCCTCGGCGTCCGCGGTGTGGATCGATCGAATTCGCGCGTGCGGGTATGGACTTCGCAAGACCGCGATATGTAGCGGTGCGGTCGGGGGCCCGTCGGCCATTCCTATGCTTTTCTCCGCGGCGGAACCGGCGACGAACTCGCCCCCCGTCGCGGCCTGCGGCACGACCGCGGTCGGGGGCACCGCGGCCACATCGCCCGTTCCGCGCCTGCTCTCCGCAGCGAAATCGGCGGCGAACCCGCCCGCGGTGGCGGTAGGGGGCACAGCCACGGTCAGCGGCGCGGCCGTGTCACCTATTTGCGGAGCGTCCATCGTGGCGGAAGTAGCGGCGCGCTCACCTGCGATGGCGGCAGGCGGCAGATCGAAGGTGAA
Organism: Nocardia amamiensis NBRC 102102; assembly: GCF_001612745.1. GTDB lineage: Bacteria > Actinomycetota > Actinomycetes > Mycobacteriales > Mycobacteriaceae > Nocardia > Nocardia amamiensis. The sequence continues at coordinate 29,995 of NZ_BDBA01000012.1, forward strand.
GGGCTCGCTGCCGGTGACGATGCGCGGTCCGGCAAGGGCGCCGACTCCGGTGCCCGCGCCGCCAGCCGCCGTCACGGCCTGATCCGGCGCTATGGCTGCCGGGTCGTCCGGTGTCTGCGGCTCACCCAATGCCGCGCGGATCGCGCGGTAACCCGTGCAACGGCACAGGTTTCCCTTCATCAATTCAGCAAGTTCGCTCTCGCGTCCGCCAAGTGGTCCCTCCGGGGCGCACTCCAGTCCCGCGGCGGTGACGACCATGCCCGCGGTGCAGAAACCGCATTGGAATCCGGCGTTGTCGACGAATCGGCGCTGCACCGGATGCGGGTGCTCCGGCGTCCCGAGCCCGGCAGCCGTCGTGATGGAACGGCCGGCCGCGCGATAGGCGGGAAACACACAGGAGTGCAGCGCCATTCCGTCGACCAGCACCGAGCAGGCCCCGCAATCGCCCGCGTCACATCCCTTTTTCACGGCCAGGTGCCCAGTCTCACGCAAGGCCGTGCGCAGACACTGCCCTGGCCGCACCTCGAACTCGACGGGCTTGCCGTCCACTTCGAACCTGATCACCATCCCCATCCCCCTTCCCAGGTGACCTCGCGCCAGCCACTCACACCCATGGCCGAGCGCAGGCACCGGCCCGATCGCGGCTCGATCCAGACGCGCCTACCGTCCACCCGGAACCGCATCACCAATCCCACCCCTGCGGCCCTCCAGCGACCTCGCGCCGACCGCTCAGGCACTGGCCCCGCCGCGGCTCGAATCCGACGGATCTGCCGTCCACTCCGTACGGCACCAGTTCCGCTCCCCCGGTTCCAGCGACCTTCCGATGGCCGCTCACAGCCAGGGCCGTGCGCAAGCGCTGCCCCGACGCCTCGATTCAGGCGGGTCTGCGGTCCGCTCCGAACCGCAGCACGACTCCCGTTACCCGGTTCCGGCGACCTCACGATCACTGCTCGCGCACAGGGTCCTGCGTAGGCGCTGGCCCGACGGCACCTCGAACTCGACGAGCTTGTTGTCCACTCGAGCCGCGTCATGATGCGCGTTCCCGTAGTTCACCGGCGACCTCGCGGGCGAGCAGCCCGGCGACGTGCCGCCGCCACTCCGGCGAACCGTGCGGGTCGTCGAACCAGAGCGTGGTATCGATCGCGTCGAGGGCGTCCCGCAGCTCGGGGTCGCTCGGCGGTGCGGCGAAGTCCAGGACGACCGGCTTGGTCGTGGCGGCCGTGATGGTGACCGCGCTGCGGCCGTCCGGATCCCGCCGCCCCATCACCAGCGCACCGGACCGGCCGAGTGGAGCAAGCGCGATCTTCCGAAAGCTGGTGTGCGCCAGCAGACTCGATTGAGGCAGGTAGATCGAGCGCAGCACCTCGCAGGGCCGCAGGGCGGTGTATCCAGGACCGAGGACGAAGTCCCGCAAGGGAATACCGCGATCGATGCCGTCCGCCGCCCACACCAACGCCAAACCGTCGAGCGCGACCAGCGCGCCGAGCACCGCGCCGGCGGGCAGCGCGAGACAGACGTTGCCTCCGACGGTCGCGGTGCGCCAGATCTTGTGTGAGGCCAGCAGCGCCCGGCAGGACTGCGCGAACAGCGCCGTCCCCGGCCACTGGTCGCGCAAAACCGGCGCGCCCAGCTCACGCCCCTGCGCCGCCCCCGCGAAATCGGCCAACGTACAGGTCGCGGCGATCTCCAGGCCGTCGTCCACCACCTCGAACGCGGGCCAGCCCATGGTCGTGATGTCGACCAGGCGCACCAGCTGATCCTGCGGTTCGGAGAACAGAAAGGTGCCGCCGGCGAGCACCGCGGCCGACTCGCCGAGCAGGGTCAGGTCCGCTCGCTCGCGGGCGATCACCACTTCCCGGATCGTGTCCAGGTCCACGTCTCACCTCGTTCCTGCCTCTCCGTCACGGTAGAGCCAGTCGGTTGCCGCCACATTGCGCGCGACGCACGCCAGATTGCGCGGCCGTTACCTCGCCGCGCGACGACCGCCCGCGGCAGGGAGCTACCGCTGCCGCGCCCTTCCCAGGCGCGCCATCCGCGATCCAGAGCTCCCGCCCGCCTCCGCGAGTCGTCCGAGCCGACACTGCTTCAGTATCTCGCGTACAACCTGACCAGGCACGACACCTCGCTCACCGCCGCGATTGCGCACCGCGCCCGCGCTGCTTACCAGCACCGCAATCCGATCACGGCGTCTCACCATCGCGCGTGCGCGACCTCCCAGCCAGACACCGGTGACAGCGTCCACCGCACCGCCTCGCCCAGCGCGTTTTCGCACATCACCAGCAAGTTTGTAGCGTCAACACCCGCATCCCCGATCAGCCCGCCGCCTCCCCCACGACGTCGAGGTACACGGCAACGCCGGCACGCCGGATCGCCATAGCACGGACCCGACAGCCGGTCCGGGATCGTCTTCGACTAGCGCTTGGAACGGCATCAGCCACACCAGAGCGGTCTCGCCAACAGCCTGCAAGTCCCTGTCCCGACACCCGCGCTACGAGTGGCGCGACCCGCTCATCACGCCTTCCAACACCCGCCACCCGCGCGCGACGCCGACGTGCATCGCAACGCCGTCACGGCGGATCGCCATGGCGGGCAGCCGACATGCCGGTCCGCGATCGGCCCCGACCAGCGCTCGGAACAGATCGCCCACACCGGAACGGTCTCGCGCATCACCAGCAAGCTCGCGCTGCTCCACTACCCACGCCCGATCATCCCGCTTTCGCGAGCAACGCCGCCTGTGCCCGGGCCACCTCGGTGGCGACCACGTCCGTGGCGACCGTGCGGATCTCGCCGTCGCGGACCACCTCGCGTCCGTTCACCAATAGCGCGGCCAGCGGTGGCTGTGCGCCGAGCACCAGTGCGGTCACCGGGTCATCGATTCCGGCGTGTGCGGCGGTGTCCAGGCGCCACAGTGCCAGATCCGCCAGCTTGCCCACTTCGATCGAGCCGATTTCGGCGGCGCGGCCCAGCACTCGCGCGCCGCCGATGGTGGCCAGTTCCAACGCTGTGCGCACCGTCATCGCGCGGGGCCCGCCTCGGTTGCGGGCCCACAGCAGCGCGTGCCTGAGCTCCTCGATCATCGAGCCGGACTCGTTGCTGGCCGCACCATCGACGCCGAGCCCCACCGGGACGCCCGCGCGCACCAAGTCGGCGGTCCGCGCGATACCGGCCCCGAGCCGCGCGTTCGAGGTGGGGCAATGCGCGACGCCGGTGCCGGTGCGCGCCATGGCGTCGATCGCGTCGTCGTCGAGATGGACGGCGTGCGCGTACCAGACGTCCGGGCCGAGCCAGCCGAGCCGCTCCAGGTACTGCGCGGGCGTGCAACCGAAAGTCTGTGCGCAGTAGTCCTGCTCTTCGATCGTCTCGGCGAGATGGGTGTGCAACCGGACTCCGGCGGTGCGGGCCAGGGCCGCCGACTCGCGCAGCAGTTCCGGCGTGACCGAGAACGGCGAGCACGGTGCCAGTGCGATCCGCAGCATCGAGTCGTAGGACGGGTCATGCCAGCGCTCGACGGCCGCCGCACTCGCGGCGAGGATGTCGTCCAGGCTCTCCACGACCTCGTCGGGCGGCAACCCGCCGGCACTCACCCCCAGGTCCATCGAGCCGCGGCAGGGATGGAACCGCAGGCCCACCTCAGCCGCCGCGGTGATCTCCGCCCCGAGCAGGTCACCGCCCTCGCGCGGAAACAAGTAGTGGTGATCGGTGGTGGTGGTACATCCGGTGCGGGCGAGCGCGGCCAGCGCGCCCGTGGCGGCGACGCGCACCGCGTCCTCATCGATGCCGGCCCAAATGGGATAGAGCGTCGTGAGCCACTCGAACAGCGTGTGGTCCGTGGCCAAGCCGCGGGTGATCCACTGGTAGAGGTGATGGTGGGTGTTCACCAAACCGGGAGTCAGCAGGCAGCCGCGGCCATCGATGCGCCGCGCGCCCGCGTCGGCTTCCGGCGCGTCACCCTCCCCGACCGCCTCGATCCGGTTGCCGCGCACGACGACGTAGCCGCGCGAGTACTCGGTGCGGCGGTCGTCGACGGTCGCGATGGCACAGCCGGCGATGACGGTCACCTGGTCCACGCGAGACCCGCTTCCGGTGCGTCGGCACGCGCCACCGTGGCGTGGATCAGACCGTAGGGGCGGTCGTCGGCGTGATAGACCTCGCCGCGGTTCTCGATGCCGAAACGAGCCAGGTCGTAGTCGAAATGGTGCTTGTTCGGCGCGGCGAGCCGGATCTCGGCCAGCACCGGGAACGCCGCCAGCGCGGCTTTGCCCATCTCGAACAGCGTCTGCTGGAGCGCCTTCGAGTGCAGCGTCGCGAAGGTCTCCACCAATCGCGCCCGCACTCCCGCGTAGACCTCGTCCCAGTCGATGCCGCCGGTGCCGGCGAAGCGCCACTCGGCGACCAGCGAGGTGGCCAGCATCCGGTCGTCGGTCGGCGCGAGCACGGTGAAGTCGTCGGTCAGGAAGCCCGTGAACTCCGACCCGGTCGACTTCAGGATGGTCAGGTCCTTCACTCCGCCCACGACCCAGGCCAGCCGATCCGCGCCCGCACCGGCCACGGTGACCGCCGCCGTGCGGACCTCGGCCCCTTGGCGCACCCAGGTGTGGTCGTGCTCGACCCCGCCGACCGGCACCCGCAGCCAGGCGTATTCGTCGACCTCGACCCGTGCGCTGGTCACCGGTTCGATCTCGGTGACGAAGTGGTCGGCCAGCGCCAGCGCGTAGTCCTCGATCGTGCGCAGTCCCGGCTGTTTCGCGAAGGCGTAGGCGGTCTGCTTCTGCGTGTCGGTGGGCAGTACCTTCGCCTGGTCACCCGTGACGTACGCGTCGGCGAAATCGCCGCGCAGCACCGTGGAGACGTTCACGTCACGGATCTCGTGGCGCGCGGTCTCCCGGTAGATCCGGACGATCCGATTCTCCGCCTTGCCGTAACGGTGGTCCGACAGCACGATCGGCCCGGTCAGTTCCATGCTCGGCTCAGCTCCCTCGATAGGTGGAAAAGGCGAACGGCGACAACAACAACGGGACGTGGTAGCGCCGCTCCTCGGTGACGGTGAACGCGACGACGACCTCGGGATAGAAGGTTTCGACCTCCTGGCGCGCGAAATAGGCGCCGGTGTCGAACACCAGACGATAGGTTCCCGGTTCGAGCGCCTCGCCCAACGCCCTGATCCGGCCGTTTGCGTCGGTTTCCCCCGAATCGAGCTGCCGCGCTTGCTGATACAGCGTCACCGTGACGCCCGCGGCCGGTACACCGCGCACCGCGTCCAGCACATGGGTGCTCAGAGTACTCATGACCGCTCCTCCAGCAGCGCCCGCAGCCGGATGCGGTTGATCTTCGCCAGTTCTGTTCGCACGACTCGCCTTTCGGTCTCGGGATCATTGCGCAGCCGAGCGGTGAGCAGCGCGAGCAGCTCCTCGGCCGACTTTCCGCTCGCGCACACCAGGTAGATGTGCCCGAACCGTGCCTCGTAGGCGCGATTGCCTTCGGCGAGCGCCGCGCGGACCGCGTCCGCCGCACCCGCCACCCCGGCCTGCTCCCGCGCCGATGCCACCGAACGCGGTCGCTCCCCGATCCGGGGGTGACCGGCGAGCGCCGCGTCGAGCTCGGCGTCCGGCAATCGCTCCAGCACCGCGTCGGCGGCGTCGAGCAGTGCCTCGACACTCGGGTACGGACGGCCCTCGACCAGCGACCGCGCGAAGCCCGGCGACGAGCAGCAGCCGAGCACCGCTTGGTAGGCCGCGTCGTCGGACAGCGCGCCGAACGCCGCGAGTCCAGGTCGCTGATCCGTCATCCGACCAGCATCGAATACGACCACGCGGGCCGCCACCGGAAACGGGAGGTCACCTTCGGCGTGTCGCGCAGGTGAACGCGGCCCGAGGAGTGGTTTTACGTCGTGCGGCGCAGACCGCCCGGTATTACCGTCATAACCATGGCTGATCAGGACCGCCCCGCTGTCGCGGGCGTTGTTCTCGCCGCCGGTGCGGGAACACGCTACGGGCGGCCGAAAGTGCTCGCCGAGGGCGGCGCGTGGCTGCGCGCGACGGTGGCCGCGCTGCGTGACGGCGGCTGCGATCCGGTGATCGTCGTGCTCGGCGCGACCGGCCCCACGCCGCAGATCGTCGATCTGCCGCCGGGCGTGCAGCACGTGTGGGCCGACGACTGGGCCACCGGGCTCAGCGCCGCGCTCCGCGCAGGCCTGATCGCCGCAGCCCGCACGCCCGCGCGCTACGCCGCGATCATGCCGGTCGACACCCCCGACGTCGGCGCTGATGTAGTCGCCCGGGTCCTCGCCGCCGCGGTGGCGGCCCCCAGCGGCCTCGCGCGAGCTGTGTTCCACGACACACCTGGGCACCCAGTTGTTATGACGCACAAGCACTGGAACGGCGTTTGTGCAGCCGCAGCAGGAGATTCCGGAGCTCGTACCTATTTGACAGGCAGAAACGATATGGTGTGCGTCACGTGCGACGATTTGGCGACGGGGATCGATCGTGACTTTCCGGCCACGACCGCACGGTGATCGGAGCTAGCTGATGCGGGACATCATCGACGACCTGTTGCGGGTGTGGCACTCGGGCCGGACCGGGGGGCTGGCCACCGTCGTGCGCACGGTGGGATCGGCCCCGCTACCGGTGGGCTCCGCGATGCTGGTCGACCCGGACGGCGGCGTGTACGGATCGGTCGCCGCGGGCGGGCTGGAGGACATCGCGTACGAGGCGGTGCTCCAAGCCGTCCGCACCGGCCAGCGCGTGTTGCACCGCTACGGCGTGGCCACCGGTCTGGAAGCGGGCGCGAACACCGAGGGGATGATCGATGTCTTCACCGAACCGTTCTCCCGAAGACATTTCCCCGAGTTCCCCGATGTTGCCGCCGAGATCGCGGCACACCGGAGAGTCACCGTCTTCACGGTGGTGTGGAACTCCGACCCCGACCTGATCGGCCAGCACCTGATCACCGACCGAAGACACCCCACCGAACTGCTCGCGCTGCCGGATTCCGATGTATTCGTCGCTTCGTTCGCTCCGCCCCCGCGCCTGATCATCTTCGGCGCCAATTCGTTCGCCGCCGCCCTCACCGTCCAGGCCAAGCTGCTCGGCTACCGGGTGACGATCTGCGACTCGCGCCCTAATTTCGCTACGCCGGAATCGTTTCCGGGTGCCGAGGTCGTGGTCGACTGGCCACACCGCTATCTCAACACCCTCTCCTCGGCCGGTGAAATCGATAGCAGCACAGCCATCGTCGTGCTCTCACACGATCCCGCGTTCGAAATCCCGCTGCTCACCGTGGCGCTGCGACTACCCGAGCTGGGGTACCTCGGCGCCATGGGTTCACGCCAAGTACACATCCGGCGCATGGAGGACCTCAGGGCAGGCGGTTTCGGCGACCAGACCCTCGCCCGACTACATTCGCCCGCGGGCTTCGACATCGGAGCGCGCACGGCCCCCGAAGTCGCGGTCTCGATCGCGGCCGAACTTCTTGCCGCACGCGCGGCACAACCGGCACGACCGTTAGACCCCTACAGCGGCGAAATCCCGATCACGCCGAAAGCCGCTGTGGGGCTCGGAATCTAGTTATTTCAGGCCGGGATTCTCGGCATACACCTCGCGCAGCACGGACAGGTCGAACAACTGCTGGGCCTTGATATCGATCTTCGCGGTGCGCAGCGCGGCGATATTCTGCTCGATCAGCGCGTCGGTCATCGTGAGCAGGCCGTTGGCGGCGGTATCCGGCGAGACCACCAGATCGTTCTGCGCGATGGCCTCTTGCGTCTGCTCGGCCAGATCGAGCTTCTGATCCTTGCCGTACACCTCGACCGCGAGCCGGGCCGACTCTGCCGGATTCGCCACCGCGTCCTTCCAGCCCTTGATCTCGGCGGCCAAAAACGCCTTCAGCTTGTCACGCTCTTTGTCGATGGTGGACTGCGCGACCGTCAGCGTCTCGGCGACCAGCGGCAGGTTGAAGTCGGCAAACAAGAAATGCGTGTTCTGGAAGCCCTTGGCGGCCAGCACGATCGGCTCGTTTGTCACATAGCTGACCCATCCGTCGACCTCACCGTTGGCCAGCGGGGTCGGATCGAACTGCGCGGGCACGACGGTGACGTCGCTCGGCTTCATCCCGTTGGCGGTGAGCAATGCGTTGAAGATCAGCTGGTTGGTGTCCTGCACGCCGATCTTGCGGCCCTTCATATCCGCCGGCGTCCGGATCGGCTTGGCCGCGGAGCTGACGATCGCGAACGGGTTCTTCTGGTAGGTGGTCGCGACGATCTTCGCGGGCAGGCCCTCCAGGATCGCCGGTGCGGTGGTCTGCGGCGCCGACAGTCCGAGCCACACCTTCCCGGTGTCCAATCCCGCTTCCACCGACGTGCTCGCCGCGCCGCCCGCGATGAGATCGACCGCGCCGAAACCGGCTTCCTTGAAATAGCCTCTGGCGTCGGCGAAGTACTCGCCCGCGAATTCGATGTTCTTCAGCCAGGACAGCTGCACCGCGACCTTTCCGTACTTCGAGCCGTCCGGGGTCGAGCCGCCTGAGGTGTCGCTCGTCTCACCACCGCAGGCGGCAAGGGTCGCCGAGCCGCCGAGCACGGCCGCGGTGAGCGAGGAGTAACGGAGAAAGGTGCGTCGGTTCAAGTGCCCGAACGTGGAGCGCTGCACGGGTGTCATGGGCCGAATCTATGTGCACCGCGTTTCAAATTCTTTACTTTGACGTTCCGGGCCTGAATTTGCGGGAATTTCGCCGGCCGACCGCGCGGTCAGTATCGTCCCGCCTCCGGTCCGAAGCGCGCGAGCACCACGTTCTCGATGACGCCGACGATGGCGTACAGCACCACCGAGACCAGCGTGACGATGACGATCGAGGCCCACAGCTTGCTGTACTGGAAGGTCGGGATGGCCCGGATCAAGCTGGCGCCGAGCCCGGTCCCGCTGCCGAGCCATTCGCCGAGCAGGGCGCCGATCAGCGCGCCGGGCACCGAGATCCGCGCGGCGGCGAACACCGAGGGCAGCGCCGCAGGCACGGCGACCATGCGCAACCCGGTCCACCGGGATCCGCCGTAGGCGGCCACCAGTTCCAGCGCCTGCCGCGGCGCGTTGCGCAGTCCCGCCATGATCATCACCAGGGCGGGGAAGAACACCACGATCGCGGCGAGCACGGCGACCCCGGCCAAGCCGCGGCCGAAGACCAGCACGATGATCGGCGTCAACGCCACCAGCGGCACCGAGCGCAGCAGCATCGCCACCGGAAGGAAGGTCTGCTCGACCGCGGCGAACGACACGAACAACGCGGCGACCACGAGTGCGGCGAGCATGCCCGCGCCGAACCCGATGGCCGCGTCCCGCAGGGTGATCTGGAGATCGTCGAGGATGGCCTGACGCGCGGTCTCCGCGTTGGGCGCGGTCACCAGATAGGCCCAGATATCGCCGGGTGTCTTGCCGACTCGCGGACCGACCTGTGGGAACGCCTTCAGGAAGACATACCAGATCACCAGCATCAGCAGCAGCGAAGTGGCCAGCGGGAACAGGAACCGCCCGATCCGGCGCAGGACATTCATGCCGCATCCTTTCCCAGCACACGTGCTCGCCCGCGGCTTCTCATCGCGCATGCGGCAATCCGCGCCCAGACATGGTTGGTGTGACAAGGCGCTTCATGCCCGTCCATCATCGCTGCTCCTGCGCGGTCCACGGCGCGACCACCCGGGCGGCCAGCGCCACCAGCACGTAGCCGAGTCCGGCCAACGCCGCGGCGGCCAGCGCCATGCCCCAGGTGCGCGGCACGTTGTAGGCGGTCTGCGCGGCGGTCAGCGCCACCCCGATGCCGCTGTCCACGCCGCCGAGGTACTCGCCGATGATGGCGCCGAGCACGGCGGACGGCGCGGCGATCTTCAAGGCCGCGAAGGTGCTCGGCAGCGCCGCGACCGCCTGGACCCGGTAGAGCTGTTGCCAGCGTCCGCCGCCATAGGCGCGCACCAGGTCGAGGCTGGTGCGGTCAGCCGAGCGCAATCCGGCGACGGTGCCGACCATCGTGGTGAAGAAGCAGTACATCGCGGCGAGGAACACGGTCGGGGTGCGCCCGCCGAAGACGACCAGAATGATCGGGCCGAGCGCGAGCAGCGGCGTGCAGTAGCTCAGGATCGCCAGCTGGGTGGCCAGCGATTCGATCGGCGGGACGAGCACGATCACCACGGCCAGCGCGATGGCCAGCCCATTGCCCCAGACGAACCCTTGCAACGCACCGAGCGCGGTGATCCGGAAATTGGGTCCGTACAAGCCCCATCCGTCGGTGAACATGGTGTGCAGCACCAGCCATGGGCTGGGTATGGTGCCGCCCGCGACCTCGAACGCCGCGAGAATCCACCACACAGCGACCAGCCCGAGCACGCCGAGCACACCGCCATAGCGCTTCATGACGCGCCTCCCGCCCGCCGGATGCACCGCGCGAGCGGGTGCCGCCGCACCGGTTGCATATGCGTGCTCACCCGCTGCCATCCCGGCTTGCGATGGCGTAGACAGCGCCATCTCATGCTGCCTCCATTCATGCCACGCCTCCCTTCCCCGACTTCCCGAACAGCAGCTCGGACAGATAGTCGTGCAGCTTGTGGAACTCCGGCGTGCGCATCATCTCCGGCAGCCGCGGGCGCGGCAGGTCGATCTCGACCAGCTCCAGCACCCGGCCCGGCCGCGGGCTCAGCACGGCCACCACGTCGGACAGGAACACCGCCTCCGCGATGCCGTGCGTGACCATCAGCGTGGTTGCCGGTTTCTCGGTCCAGATCCGCAGCAACTCCAGATTGAGCCGCTGCCTGGTCATGTCGTCGAGGGCGCCGAACGGTTCGTCCAGCAGCAGCACGGTCGGCTTCACCACCAGCGCCCGCGCGATCGAGACCCGCTGGCGCATACCGCCGGACAGTTGCGCGGGTTTGGCCTTCTCGAAACCGTCCAGCCCGACCAGCCGGATCAGCTCGGCGATCTGACCCGGCTCCGGTGTCATCCCGGCGACCTGCAGCGGCAGCTTGATGTTCGACTCCACCGACCGCCACGGCAGCAGCGCCGAATCCTGGAACGCGATGCCCAGCTCGTGGTGCCCGCGCAATTCGGCGGGCGTCTCGCCGTTGATCAACGCCCGGCCCGCGGTCGGCGTCTCCAGACCGGCGAGAATGCGCAGCACCGTCGACTTGCCGCAGCCGGAGGGGCCCAGCAGCGACAGGAACGCGTCCTGTTCGGTGTGCAGATCCACGGAATCCAACGCCTGCACCGTTTTCCGGCCTACCCGGAAGGTCTTGGTCAACCCGCTGAGATGAATTCCGGTCCCCCCGGCGGTACCGCTTTCCGTGCTCATGACGGTCACCCTAGGAGCACCTGGTTGCGCGGATATTGCGAATGGCGTCGTCAGATTGCGCAATCGTTACGGTGCGCACGACGGCCGCCGCGCGGATTTCGAATCGCGGCGATCGGATGTGGATGAGATGCGCCCCGCCACTGGTTGCACGACAGGTGAACCCGATCATCACGCTGCTCGACGCCAAGCTGCACATCGCGGGCTCGGAGATCCTCTGGCGCGAAGTGATCGGCAACGGCTTCGGCCTGGCCTCCGCCATCGGCGGCATGCGGCGGCGGGTCTGGGCCTGGCCGATCGGCATCACCGGGAACGCCCTGCTGTTCACGGTGTTCGTCGGTGGCGTGTTCCATACCCCACAGCAGCTGAATATGGCGGGGCAGGCCGGACGCCAGCTGATGTTCATCGTGGTCAGCGTCTACGGCTGGTGGCGGTGGTATCGGCACGCGACCCGGGAAACCGGACTCGAGCATCGCGGGGTCGATCCGCGCTGGGCCAGTGCGCGCGAACGCGTGGCCCTGGTGGCGGCGATGCTGCTCGGCACGGTGTTGTTCGCCCAGCTCTTCGCATCGATCGGCTCGTACGGTCCGTGGGCGGAGGCGTGGATCTTCACCGGGTCGGTACTGGCCACCTATGGCATGGCACGCGGGCTGGCCGAATTCTGGTTGATCTGGATCGCGGTCGACTTCGTCGGCGTTCCGTTGCTTCTGCGGGCCGGTTACTACCCGTCCGCCGCCATGTATCTGGTTTACGCGGGCTTCGTGGCCTGGGGATTCCTCGTTTGGGCGCGCAGCATGCGACCCAGCGACGAGAACGTTCGGCTACGGCTGCCGGTCGCCGCTCCGGACTGACTCCCGGGAAGCGTTGTCCGCTTACACCACGTCGACCCGCACGCCCGCCGCGCGGATGGTCGCGACCGCCGCGGGGTCGGCGTCGGTGTCGGTCACCAGTAGCTGTATCTGCTCGATGCCGCAGATGCGGGCCAGCGCCGTGCGTTCCAGCTTGTCCGCGGTGGCCACCACAAGCACCCGCCCGGAACGGCGGACCATCTCGGTGGTCACCCCGGCCTCGTCGATGTGCCTGCACTGCGCGCCGCCCTCGGCGGAGATCGCGTTCACACCGAGAATGAGATCGTCGAGCCGCAATTCGGCCAGGGAGCGTTCGGCCAGCGGTCCATGCAGCTCGTAGGACTCCCGCCGCGCCACACCGCCGAGCACGATCGTGCGCACGTGCGGCCGCAGCACCAGCTCGCCCGCGATGTTCAGCGCGTTGGTGACGATGGTCAGCTGCTCGTCGCCGGACAGTCCGAGATCGGTCCGTCCGGCCAGCGCCCTGGCCACCGCCGTGGTGGTGGTGCCGCCGTTCATCCCCACCACCGCGTGCGGATCGATCAGGGCGGCGGCGTGTTCGGCGATGCGCTGCTTGGCTTCGCCGCCGGACTGGCGGTAGCGGGCGGGCAGGTCGTAGGCCACCGCGGTGGCCACCACGCCGCCGTGCGTCCTGGTCGCCAGTTGCTGTTCGGCGAGTGCAGTGAAATCGCGGCGCACGGTCGCGGCGGACACACCGAGCCGCTCGGCGGCTTCCTCCACCGACAGCCGGCCGGATTCGGCGAGCAGTTCCAGCAACCGGTTCCACCGTTGCGGACGGTCGGTCGGCCCGGTCATTTCAGGCCGTCCCGGTCGTGTGAGAAACCCGCTGTTTCGCTGAGCACGCGAACAATATGACCACAGGCATTCCGCTCAAGTGAGCGCGAGGCCGGAATTCACGAAATACGCAATTTCCTCGCATATTTCGTCGAGTCCGAGTGCCGCGTCCGGCGCCGTGCTCTGCACCAACTCCTGGGCAAGGGAATTGACCGCACCGATCACGGCCAGAGCGAACAGATCGAAACGCCGCCGCGACCCGGTCTCGCCGCGCTCGATGGCGCGTTCGGCCTCGCCGATCAGCAACTTCGACAGCAGGCGGCGCTGCTCCCTGCGCCACTCCTCCACCGCGCTGCTCACGCCGACCACCTCGACGTAGCACACTCGGGCTCGGCGCGGGTCGGCGCAGGTGACTCCGAGATACGCCCGGAAACTGGCCACGACACGGGTGGCCAGGGGCTTGTCCGCGGTTTCCGCGAGCGCGGCGAGCGCGCGGTCCAGGGCCTGCGTGGTGATGCGATTCGCCAGCGCGATGAGCAATGCCTCGCGGCTGCCCATGTCCTCGTAGAAACTGCGCGTGGAGACATTGGCGAAGGAACAGAGCCGTTCGATGGACGTGGCCGCGTAGCCCTGGGTGCCGAATAGTTCGAGCGCGGCGTCGATCAGCCGGGTCTGCCGCTGGGCCACCCTTTGTTCCTTGGTCAGGCCGCCGTAGTGGCGACCGTCGTTGGCTCCGTGATCCTGCCGTGTCACCATTCGATGCTACCGCGCGGCAATCGCTGGTCTGCGCCACGAACGTCGCTCCCTTCGGGTGGTCCGCGGAGGTTCCGGCCATGGACGGCAAGGGATCTGGCCAAATCCCGGCTATTTGAGACTGCCCGCTGTGAGCCCCGCCACCAAGCGCTTCTCGATCACCGCGAACAGCAGCACCACCGGAATGATGCCGACGGTGGAAATCGCGAACACGTACTGCCACGCCGTGTCGTACTGACCGACGAACTTGGTGAGCGCCACCGACAGCGGCTGGTTCTCCGGCGTGGTCAGCACGACCAGGCTGGCGGCGAACTCGTTCCAGCACGCCACCACGACAAAGATCGTCGCCGTGACGATGCCCGGCCACACCAGCGGCAGGCTCACCCGCAGCAGCGTCTGCCATCGATTCAACCCGTCGAGCAAGGCGGCCTCCTCGATCTCGATCGGGATCGCCGCGAAGAAGCTGTGCAGGATCCACACCGCGAACGACAGGTTGAACGCCGCGTTCACCAGGATCATCGCCAGCCAGGTGTCGTTGATGCCGAGCGCGAAGAACTGCCGGATCAACCCGGTGACCAGGACGGTGGGCTGCAACATCTGGGTGACCAGCACCAGGCCGAGAAACACTCCGCGGCCCGGAAAGCGATGGCGGGCGGTGTAATACCCCGCTGGTATCGCGACCAGCAACACCAGCGCGGTGGCGCAGACCGCGATGATGATCGTGCTGGCCAGGTTGAACGGCAGCGGCGTCTCCGGCGTGTCCCACATGGTCACGTAGTTGTCCGGGTGCCAGGACTGCGGCAGGTACGTCGGCGGGATGCGCAGGATCTCGGCCCTGCTCTTCAGCGAGCCGAGCACCATCACGACGAACGGCAGCAGGAACGCCGCCGCCAGCACCACCCCGACCGCGGTGAGCTCCCAGCGCCTGCGTTTCGCCCGTGCGCGAACGGCGACGGGTCGCGTCGTGTCGGGAACCTGCTCGATTCCTGCCACCTCGGTGCGGGTCGTCATCGGTCGATCTCCTGGGTCGGGCGGACCACCTTCACGTAGATCGCGATGACGACCACGATCAACGCGAAGTTCAGCACGCTCATCGCCGCCGCCGTGTCGACCTGCTGATTCTGCCTGATCAGCTTGAAGGTCAGCGTGGTCGTGGTGTCGGCGGAGAAGCCCGCGATGCTTCCGGTGATCACCTGCAGAATCGGCAGGGAGTTGAACACGTTGATGATGTTGATGATGGTCGCCACCGCGATCGCCGGGCGCAGCTGCGGCAGCGTGAGGTAGCGGTAGCGCTGCCATGCGCTCGCCCCGTCGACCCGGCCCGCCTCCTCGATCTCCGCCGGAATCGACTGCAGTCCGGCCAGCATCGTGTAGGTCGTGAACGGCACCGAGACGAACACCGCGACGCCCATCGCCACCAGGAACGCCTGCGTCGGTTGCTTGGTGAAGCCGTAGCCCCGGTCCAGCAGGCCGATATCGACCAGGAACCGGTTGGCGATGCCGACATCCGGATCGAGCATGTAGTAGAAGATCGTCGTCGTCATCACCACCGACGCCGCCCACGGCACCAGGATCGCCATCCGCACCGCCGTGCGGCCGGGGAATTCCTTGTTCAGGAACTGGGCCAGCGCCGCGGACAGCAGCAGCGTGATCAGCACCACGCCGACCACCCAGACCACGGTGTGGACCAGCACCGAGCCCAGTTCCGATATCCCGAACAGGGCCCGGTAGTTGGCCAGCCCGGCGTTGCCGCGGTCCTGACCGTAGGCGCTCAGGTCCCTGGTGCTGGTCCACACCATGTAGCAAGCCGGGAAGGCGACGATGGCCGCGATCAGGACCAGCGACGGCCCGATCCACGGCAGTGCCGCCAGTATTCCTCTGCGCCGCACGCTACTTCGCGGCTTCCTGGATCCGCCGCAATACCTGCGCCGGGTCCGCGCCCTGGGCGATGGTGCCCATCTGCTGCCGGATGGCGCCCTGCGCCGCCGCCCATTTCGGGTTGTTGCTGGGATAGAACCGCGCCACCGGGAGCGTGGCGGCGAACGCCTTGGTGACCGGGTCGTCGGCGAGCGCGGCCGCTGCGCTGTGCGTGATCGGGATGAAGCCCTCGTGCTTGACGAAATTCGCGTACACGGCGGCGGAGTAGAAGTAGTCGAGGAACTTCCTGATCGACTCGGTCTTCTTGCCGTCCTTCTTGAACGCCATCAGGTGATCGGCGACCCCGAGAGTGACCGGCGCGCCGGTCTTGGTCGGCGACGGCGCGGTCGCGTAGCGCAGGCCGGGATTCTTCGCGGCGATCTGGCCGATGGTGGGCGGTAGCGCCTCGATCATGCCGATCTTGCCCTGGATGAAGGCGTTGATCACGTCCTTGCGGTCGGTCGCGCCCGGATTCGGCTGCGTCGCGCCCGCATCGATGAGCGCACGCATGGCCCGCACGCCATCCAGGTTCTCCGCGGTGTCGACAGTGATCTTGTCGCCGTCCGCCCAGGCGCCGCCCGCGCCGAACGTCCAGATGGAGGTCTCCCCCTGTGCCTCCTCGCTGCCCAATGGCAGTCCGTACCCGGAGACACCGTCGCCGAGTGCCTGGATCTTCTGGGCCGCGTCGGTCAGCTCGGCCCAGGTCTTCGGCGGCCGGGTGATGCCTGCCTTGTCGAACAGCTCGGAGTTGTAGAACAGCGTGCGGGTGGAGGCGAACAGCGGCAGAGCGTACTGGGTGCCGTTCAGCGCGGCGTTCTGCGCGAAACCCGGCTGGATATCGGCCAGCACCGGCGCGGAGACGACCTCGGCCGCCGGGTAGAGCATGCCGTCGCCTGCGAAGCTGGCGTAGGCGTCGATATTGAGGATGTCCGGGGTGGTCGACGTGGACTGGAGCTTCGTGCGCACCACGTCATTGATCGAATTCCAGGACTCCATCTGCAGATTGACGGTGATTCCCGGGTTCTGCTTCTGGAACTCGGCGATGATGCCGTCCCACAGAGCCTTGGTGCCCGTCGCGCCGTCGCTGTAGGTGGGCGCGAGGAAGTTGATCGTGGTGTCGGAGTCCGCGGCGTCTTTCGAACCGAACCCGCAGGACGAGAGGGCCAGCGTAAGGCCGGTGACCATCGCGACTCCGGCAAGCACGCGGTGGAATGGTCTTTTCACGAGCAGAACCTTTCAGATTTACCCACCCGGCGCCAACGGAGGAACCGATGATGGGAGGACGCACCGTCCGTGCACCTCAATCTAGCGTGGCCGGTGATCAAATGTGACCGATTTGAGCGTAAATTTGACATGAACGATCACGCGGGGTGAAGCTGTTCGTGTGCCTGCCGAACACATCCCCGCGCCGCATCTAGTCACCGAGGTAGCCACCCAGCCGGATGACTGGGAACACGCCGAGACCGTTGCCGCCGACTACCGCGCCGTGCTACCCCGAGCGGGTGAGCGTGTGGCCATAATTGGTTGCGGTACTTCATTTTTCATGTCCCGAGCGATCGCCGCCCTACGCGAGGACGCGGGTCACGGCGTCACCGACGCATGGCCCGCCAGCGCGGTTCGCGATCGCGACTACGACCGCTACCTGGTGATCTGCCGGTCCGGAACCACCACCGAAGTCGTGCGCGCGATGCGGGCCATCCCGGCGGACATTCCCCGGGCCGTGATCTGCTCCACCCCGGGCACACCCGTGCTCGACCTCGGCGATCCGATCCTGATCGATCAGGTCGACGAACAGTCGGTGGTGCAGACCCGCTTCGCGACGACCACCCTCGCCATCCTGCGCTGGCACCTGGGCCAGAACCTGACACCCGTGATCGCCCAGGCCCGCGCGGTGCTCGCCGAGGATCTCGCCGAGTCTCTGACCGCGGTGCGCGCCGCGGAGCAGATCAGTTTCGTCGGCATGGGATTCGCGGCGGCCATCGCCGACGAAGCGGCGCTCAAACTGCGCGAATCCTGCCAGTCCTGGACCGAGGCGTACTTGGCGACCGAATATCGCCATGGTCCGATCAGCATCTCCGCGCCGGGCCGCGCGGTCTGGGCGTTCGGGCCGCTGGAGCCGGACTTCGCCGCGGATGTCGCCGCCACCGGCGCACACCTGGAACACCGCGACATCGACCCGATGGCCGATCTGATCCGGGTGCACCGGCTGTGCGTAGTGCGCTCCACCGACCTCGGACTCGACCCCGACCGCCCGCGCAGCCTGAACCGCTCCGTTGTCCTGAAGTCATGACCGGGGCCGGGCGATGACTCCCGTCCGGGGCTGTCGATGCCGCCGAACCGCGGCCGCACTCCACGCCGCAACACCGGCAACAAGCGCGCCACCGCGCGCGCCCGTCCGATTCCGCGCCACACTTGCCCTGCACACACCGGAATCCCCGCCGCCCGACGCGGGCGTCTCCTTTCCTGCCGCGTGTGCGGCGGCATGGGCGCTACCAGGAACTACTGTGCCGAACATGGGAACAGAACAGCCGGAGACTCCCGCACCCTCCGGCGTAACCAGACCCGGATCGCCCGGGCCGGAGTTCGCCTGCTCCGGCGCCACACCGGACATGGCCGCACAGTCCGCGACCACACCTGTCCCGGCCGCTGCGACTCGATCGGCCGCGCCATCACCGACCCCGGACGCGGTCGAACAGCACCGGGGACCCTCGCACTCCAGCACTACCAGGCCAACCTCGCACACGGAGGAGTTGAGACGCTCCGCCGCACCGGATATGGCCGCACAGTCCGCAACCACGCTCGGCCCGGCCTCGACTCGATCAGCCACGCCATCACCGGACGCAGCCGCGGTCGAACAGCACCGGGGACCCTCGCATTCCAGCGCTACCTGGCCCAGTGCGCACACGACGACGAAGTCGACCCGCTATGCCGCACCGGACATGACCGAACAGTCCGCAATCACGCTCGGCCCGGCCGCTGCAACTCGATCAGCCGCGTCATCACCGGAACCGGACGCGGTCGAACAGCACCGGATGCCCCCGCACTCCAGCACTACCATGCCAAGCTCGCACACAACAGAGGTGACCGGCGATACCGGACTGGACATGGCAGCACAGTCGGCGACCCCGCTCGGCCCGGCGGCTATCACGAGATCTGCCGCGCCATTGCCCAGTGACGCGCTTGTGCTCGGGTTGGATGTCGGTGGAACCACCATCAAAGGAGAGATCACCGATGCTGGAGGCACGGTGCTGGCCGTCGCCGCGGTCGCCACGCCGCGCGGCGCGGCCGCCTTCG
Source organism: Nocardia amamiensis NBRC 102102 (assembly GCF_001612745.1). Classification (GTDB taxonomy): domain Bacteria; phylum Actinomycetota; class Actinomycetes; order Mycobacteriales; family Mycobacteriaceae; genus Nocardia; species Nocardia amamiensis. The sequence continues at coordinate 48,921 of NZ_BDBA01000012.1, forward strand.
ACGCCATGGGCGAGCTGGGTGAGCGATTGCTGGCCGAGTTAGCGGAATCCGACCGGGGCCGCGTCGCCCGTGCGGCCGTGGTGCTGCCCGGAATCGTCGACCCGGGCCGATCCATCGCGGTGTTCAGCAGCAACGTCGGCTGGCGCGACGTGCACGTCGGCGACCGTTTCACCAAGCGCTGGGGCATGCCTACCCTGATCGAACACGATGTCGCCGTCGCGGGTTGGGCGGAAGGGCACTACGGCGCCGGACAGGGCCACGAGAACGTGTGCGTCGTCATCCTCGGCACCGGCATCTCCGGCACGCTGTCCGTCGGCGGTCGGCTGGTGCGCAGCGGCTACGGACAGGTCGGCGAATACGGGCACATACCGGTACGGCGCGACGGATTGCCCTGCCCGTGCGGCAACACCGGCTGCGTCGAGACGATCGCCTCGGGCGCGGCGATCGCACGGGCCTACACCCGTCGCACAGGACGCGAGATCGACGGTGCCGCCGATGTTTTCGAGCGCATACCCACCGATCCCGACGCCGCGGCCGTGCTCCAGGACGCGATCGACGCACTCGCCGACGGACTGGTGGGCATCGTGCACGCGGCCTGCCCCGAACTGATCGTTCTCGGCGGCGGACTCGCCGGAGCCGGCGCCGCACTCACCGAGCCACTACACCGAGCACTGGCCGACCGCCTCCGCCTGGTCCCCGCACCCCGTGTTGTGCTCGGCGAATTCGGCGCACGCGCAGGTCTGGCGGGCGCAGCGCTCCTCGCACGGAAGGGGGCGCTGGCATGACGCGCACGCCCGCCGGTCGACTTCGCCTGGTCCCCACACCTGGAATCGCGTCCGCCGAGCGCGACACAAACGCGGACCAGGCGGGCACCGCATTTCGCCCGGGACCGAACACCGGCACGACGCGCACGCCCGCCAATCGGTTCCACCCGGGCCCCGCACCTCGAATCACGTCCGCCGAATGCGGCACACATGCGGCCCCCGTGGGCGCCGCACAATTCGCGCAGCAGGGAGCACTGGCATGACAGAGCAGTCCGAGCTGACGATTCGTGGGCGCATCGTTTCGGCGAGTGTCACGCTCGATGACGGTGTGGTGATGACTTCTGGGGAGCGGATCACGGCGGTGCGGTCGTTCGCGCAGTGGCGGGCGGTCCACCTGGATTTACCCGAGCCGCCATTTTCCGGAATCCTGCTGCCGGGGCTTGTAGATACTCACAATCACGGCGGGTTCGGGCATCGGTTCGACACGGTGGACGCCGCGCAGGCGAGAGCTGCGGCCGAGTCGCATCATGCGAGCGGCTCCACCACGGTGGTGGCGAGCGTGGTCACCGGGCCGGCCGCGGAGATGGTGGCGCAGACCGCCGTACTGCGCGAACTGGCAGAGGAAGGCGTGCTCGGTGGCATCCACGTCGAGGGGCCTTTCCTGGCCGAGGCGCGATGCGGAGCGCAAGATCCGCGTTTTCTGCGGCACCCCGATCTCGACCTGACCGATCAGCTGCTGGGCGCGGGCGGCGCGTGGCTACGCGCGATGACGCTCGCGCCGGAGCTTTCCGGATACGCGGAGGTCGCACGGCGATTGGTCGACAACGGCGTGGTAGTCGCGCTTGGCCACAGCGACACCGACTACGAAACTTTCCGTTCTGCACTGCACCCCAGCGGATCAGCCCGCATCGTCACTCATCTGGCGAACGGGATGCCACCGCTGCACCACCGCAACGCGGGCCCGGTCGCCGCGGCTCTCGTCACCGCGGCCGCCGGTGACGTGACCGTGGAACTGATCTGCGACGGCGTGCACGTCGATTCGGGCTTCGCCGCGCTGGTGTTCGCCTCCGCGCCGGGGCGGGTCGCGCTGGTCACCGATGCCATGCAGGCGGCGGGGCTCGGGGACGGCGAATACCGGCTGGGCCCACAGTCGGTCAGGGTGCGCGACGGAGTGGCGCGAATCGCCAATCGGTCGATCGCGGGTGGGGTCAGCACGCTGTTGCAGTGCGTGGCGCGAGCGGTGCGCGAATCGGATGTCCCATTGCGGGACGCGGTGCTGGCGGCCACTTGCACTCCTGCCACCGCACTGGGGCTCGCGGACGTCGGTGACCTGCGGCCCGGCTACTTCGCCGACATATTGACAGTCAGTGACAATCTCCAGTTGCGCCGGGTGCTCAGACGTGGACAGTGGTTGTCGTGATCCTCACCGTGACAATGAATCCCGCGTACGACATGACCTACCGGGTCGAGCGCTTCGAACGCGGGCAGCCCCACCGGGTCCGCTCGGTGGAGCAGCGCATCGGCGGCAAGGGCATCAATGTGACCCGGGTGCTGAACCAGCTCGGCAAATACGCCAGGGCCACCGGTTTCTCCGACCACGCTTTCGCGGCCGCCGCCGAACTAGAGATGCCGGTAGACTTCGTGCACGCGCTGCCCTGGGTGCGCCGCACCGTGGTGATCAGCGAGTCCGAGGACGGCACCGCCACGGCGCTGTGGGAACCGGGCGCCCGCGTCTCCAATCCCCATGCGGCCGAGCAACTGGCCGTCCGGGTGGCCGGGCTGCTACCCGAGATCGCGGGGCTGGTCATCTCCGGTTCGTTGCCGGGCGGCATCGAACCCTCGCTTCCCGCCGAGATCGCGCGCACCGCCATCGCGGCCGACGTACCGACCATCGTCGACGTCGACGGCGAGGCGTTGCGCCTGGCCGCCCAGGTGCCGGGCATCGTGCTCACGCCGAACCGCGGGGAAGTGCACCGTCTCACCGGGATCGAACCCGACACCGCCGACGCCATCGCGACCGCCGCCTACCCCCTCGTCGAACAGGGTGTGCGCGCGGTGATCGCCACCCGCGGTGCGGAAGGAATGGTCGCGGTAACCGCAGACGGCGCGTGGTCGGCCGCGCTGCCCGAACCTCTCGCCGGAAACCCGACCGGCGCGGGAGATTCCGTAGTGGCTGCGGTGATCGCGGCCCTTTCCACGGACTCCAGCCCGGACTGGGCGGCCCTGCTCACCGACGCGGTGGCGACTTCGGCTGCCGCCGTGGTCATCCCGGTGGCCGGTGAGATCGACCGCGGCCTGCGGACCCGCCTCGCCCCGACCGTCCGAGTCGAACGACTCGATTTACCGAAAACCCAGGTAACTTCCCCATGACAGTCGCTCACCGCAACGGCTGCGGAAAAATCCACGACATCGACTCTCGGCCGCCCGCGATCCGGACCGGCGTCGACTTCACCGGGGCCACCAGTGCCGAAGCCCACCGGGAAAGTTCCGGCCGCGTGTGCAAGCGCTCCGGGCCAGGCAGGCACGCGGCAGACCGCCATGACCGTCGCGACCGGCCCGCAGCGCATCAAAGCAGCCGCTACAGCGGTCATAGCCTTCGGCATGGCCGCCCAGCGCGCCCACCCTCAGCTGCGGCAAAGCATCGCCCTGCCTGCCGAGCCAGGCCGATCCGCTCCACGCGCCTGGCTGCACGAAGGCACGAACTATGCCGCTGACCTCTGTTCCGGAGCTGATCGCAGCGGCCCGACCCGGCGGGCTCGGCGCGTTCAACGTGATCACCCTCGAGCACGCCGAGGCGATCGCCGTCGCAGCCGAATCGGCGAAAAGACCAGTGGTCTTGCAGCTTTCGGAGAACACCGCGATCTACCACGGAAGCATCGCCCCGCTCGCGCTCGCCTGTTTGCGCATCGCCGCCGACAGCAACGCGGCCATCGCGGTCCATCTCGACCATGCCACCACCGCCGAATTGGTCCATGAAGCAGTCGACCTCGGTATCCGCTCGGTCATGTACGACGGCTCCACCCTCGACTACGCCGACAACCTCGCCGCCACCGCCGCCATCGCCCGCTGGTGCCACGACCGCGGCGTGCATATCGAAGCCGAACTCGGCGAAGTCGGCGGCAAAGACGGCGCCCACGCCCCCGGCGCACGCACCGACCCGGACGAGGCCGTCGAATTCGTCGAGGTCACCGGCGTCGACGCGCTCGCGGTAGCCGTCGGCTCCGCACACGCCATGCACACCCGCACCGCGCAGCTCGACAACGACCTGATCGCCTGCCTGGCGGCAAAAGTCCCCGTCCCCCTCGTACTACACGGCTCCTCCGGCGTCCCCGACGACGGCCTCCGCGCCGCCATCACCCACGGCATGACCAAAATCAACATCGCCACCCGCCTCAACATCCAAATGACCACCACCATCCGCACCACCCTCACCACCAACCCGACCCTCTCCGACCCCCGCAAATACCTCACCCCCGCCCGCACCGCCATCCAGTCGGAAGTCGAACACTTCCTCCACCTCCTCGCCTGACCCCCGCGAGTGGCACACCACGGAGAGGCCTTCTCGCGTTTCGCCGCAGCCATGTGCCACTCGCGAAGGATGTCGGGGGTGGTGGGGAGGATGGGGTGTATGGGGGAGATGGATGAGCCTTTTCCGGGTAGTTGGGCCGTTCGTGCTGGGAGGGTGAGCGTTTGGGAGTTGCGTAAGGATTTCGGGCGTGTGTGTCCGGATGTGTACGTGCGGAAGGGGATTCGGTTGGGCGCGCGGGGCCGCGCTCAGGCGGCCGCGCATTGGGCAAAAGGGGCTGGCGTACTGGTCGGGTTCTCCGCCGCCGCGATGCACGGCACGCTATGGCTGGACGACAAGCCCGCCGAGATCACAGTGCCCACCCGTGCTCGACCGCCACAGGGCGTGCTGGTCTACCGCGACGCGATCCCGGACGACGAAGTGTGCACTATCGGCGGGTTCCGGTGCACCACACCGGCACGCACCGCGTTCGACCTGGCACGACGGCTCGATTTCAGTGAGGCGGTCGAAGTCGTCGATGCCCTCTGCAACGCGACCCGGCTGGGTACCGAAGAAATTGAGCGGCTCTCGAATCGCCACCCTGGCGCACGCGGTGCCAAAAACCTGCGCAGAGCACTGCCCTATGTCGACGGCGGCGCCGAGTCCCTCCAAGAGACGCGCACCCGATTGTTGCTCCGGCACGCCGGGCTGCCCGCACCGGAAACCCAGATACGCGTCTCGGCCCCGGACGGGCTGTCTGTCGCACGCATCGACATGGGTTGGCGGAGTTGGCAAGTCGGTGTCGAATACGACGGAGCGCACCACTGGACCGACCGCCACCAGCGGGCCTGGGACATCGACCGCACAGCCGCCCTCGAATCCCTGGGCTGGTCCCTCATCCGAGTAAGCGCCGCCCTCCTGACCACCCGCCCCCACGTCATCATCGCCCGAACCCGCCACGCCCTCCGCCGCCACGGCGCAGACATTTGACGAGTGGCACACAACGGAGGGACCTTCTCGCGTTTTGCCTCAGCAATGTGCCACTCACGCTAGGAGCGGCCGGCGGCGCGGGCGAGGGAAGTCGGCGCCGCCGGCCGGTCGGGTGGTGGAGCAGGGCAGTTGTCCACCGGCCGTGCTGTCGGTTGGTTGCACCGACGGGGCTACTCTTCCCGGTTCGGCTGAGTGTTGCTTGTAGCCGAGCTGAGAGTCAGCTGGGAGTAGGGCGGTTGCGGTTGTCGCTCAACTAGGCAAGTTCGGCGGATCGAATCGCCGACATGAATGCGGACCCCTGGGCTGGTGTGAACGCAAGGACGGGTTCAGCGCCCGGCGTGCCATGAAACTTGCTGTCACCGACCAGTACTCGGTCGCCGGACGAAGCACACCTGGACGCAGGTCTGGCTGTCGTTGGAATGTGATGACTCGAGCCAGCTGGTCGCCCCCATGCCAATCAGGCTACAGCGCAGCGGTATGTGCCTTCGATAGCCGTTATCAGCTCATACCGTGGGAGTGCCCGCAATGGATACAGTCCGCCCAGGCAAGTTCGGCGGATCGAATGCGGACCACTGGGTGGGTGTGAACGCAGCGACCGGCCGGACATCCTCGCATCCTTGAAACTTGCTGTCGCGAACGATGACTCAGCTGCCAGCGAAGCGACCTCGACGCAAGGCCGACTTCGCTGGAGTGGGTCGACTTGAATCATCCTCCCACAGGGAAACTCCAGCTATCCACAACCGCGAGCTTACAAGCCGTTTGCTCTGGTCTCGATCAACGCGAGCGAATCGACCCGGGATAATGCGTGATCGACGAGCACGTTGTCGAACATGATGCTGAGATGCCCTACCCGCTCAGCATCCTCGATCAGCCCGAACTGGACAAGGGTCTCACTCCATCCGATGTCTGGCAGGAGTGGGCTCTCGAAGCCGATCACGTGAAAGGTTGCCCCGCCGAGCACCACTCCACCTGGTGCGTTGAACGGAATGACCCTGATGTCCACGTTTTCTTGATGCCGCTGGATCAGCGACGCGAGATGGCGAAGTTGGGCCCCGAGTATTTCGGCACCACCAGTACGATGTGTGAGCGCGGCTTCACCGATTACGGCCACCAGGCGGAGCGGATCGGGTCCGGTCAATCTTTCCTGGCGGCGCATACGCACATCGACCAACCGATCGATCTCGACCCTTCGAACACGAGCCAGGTCATTGGTGTATAGGGCCCGTGCGTAATCGCGTGTTTGCAACAGACCAGGTATCAGCACACTGTCGTAGGTGTGGATACGCTGCGCTCCGTATTCCAATCCGTAAAGTCGTGCCAACTCATCCGACAGCAGTCCGGCATACTCCGACCACCACCCGCGCCGCTTCGCGATTTCGCGCAGCCGCAGCATTTCCTCGCGTTCGTCCGCGTCGAATTCGAGCAGGTTCATCAGCTTTCGAAGCTTGTCTTCGGCGAGGATCCGGTCCTTCTCCACCTTCGACCAGTACGACAGCGTGAAGCCGAGTTCTTTGGCGATCACGGCGCCGGTGACGTCGAACTCGGTGCGGCGGCGCTTGATTCGGAGCATGAGCTCCCAGCGCGCGACCGTCGGCGAGAGTGGTGCCATCGTCCGATGCGTCCTTCCGGCTCCGGCTGTTCGTGCAGATGACCGTACCCGCACGCATGGCGGACCGAGTTTGTCAAAGTGACTGGTCAACTTGACTATTCGATGGACTGGCCGTAGCATCTTTGTGTCGCGCATCACAGGCGGGGGCTTCCGGTCCCGCTCGGCGGGGTTGGAGGGGGTTCTGAATGTCTGTGCATGTCATCGACCGGGTTTGGATGGTGAGTGATCGGTCGCCGCATCAGGCGCGGCGGGTCAGTGCGGACGCGTGGGTGGTGTCCTATCTGCGCGGTCGGACGGTGACGACGGAGCAGGCGACGGCGGCTATTCAAGCGGCGGAGGCGGTTTCGCTGATGGAGGAGTTGGCGAGCCGGATCGGGCTCACCGCGATGGAAGCGCTCGGCCTGGTCGTCATCGAGAAGCCTTGGGATGCCCGTCACGGGTACCGACTGCCGCGCCCGGGCGGGCGGCATCGGCGATGACTCGCGCGTTTCGCGTACTGCCCGGCAATACCAGTCGATCGAGGGGGTAATCGCGGTGCGACCGCTGCCGACCAAAGAACTTGTCCTGCATGCCTGCCGCGCGGCGCCGCGCGGCGACCATCCGCTCCTTGCGTCCGCGCACCTACTCGCGGGATTGCACCAGCGTCGTCTGCTTACCGAGCCGGGCGCGGCGAACCAGATCGATCAGCACCGGGCCGGGCTCGTCGTCGCGATCGACCGCTGGGTGGCGACCGAGATGCCGCTTCCGCACGGCGGCGCCCTCATGCACACCGAAACCGTGGGCATGGTGATCGACCGGCTCGCCCAGTTCTCCGCGTCCGCACACGACATCCTGCCCGCCGCACCGGAATGGGCCGTGCACGACGCCTGGGAGCGCCTGTCCGAACTCGCGCTCGGTTACGAGGACCTCGCCTACGAAGTCGCGGCGGGCGTGCGCCGCCTGCCCTACCTCAGCGCCCCCCGCTCGGGGGCATGAACCTCCGGAACCGGCCAGGCGCGCGCCTCGACGCAGGCGTGCACCCGAGCGACGTCGGCTTCGCACGGCATAACGTTGGTGATCTTGGTGATAGTGATCTGGATATCTGTCGTGTCACCGGAATCGATGATCGCGTTCAGGCAGAGGCATCGGCGATCGGCTTCTGGTTCAGCCGGAATCGGGCGGATGCCAAGTGCCAGCCACCTGCCGCCAGAGGGAGGCGGCACGATAGCGCTGTCGCCCGGTCGCTCCTTGGCGAACCGGCGCTGGCCTGCTCGATCTCCGCGCGGGTGATCCCGGTTTCCGGATTCGAGGCGGCCAGCTCCGCGGCGATCGCGGCCACCGGCGACTACGAGTGCCGCCCGGTTGCCGCGCGTCGTTCGTCCAGGATGAGCTACCTGGTTTGCTCTGCTCAGCCGAATCGGGTGCAGCCGGAAGCTACCGGCCGACCTGCGAAGCGATCGTCGATCCAGTCCGTCGCTCCGGGGATGCCGCTCAGCCCGACAAGGAAGTGTTCGCCGAGATAGACCTGGAAATCAACCGGCGTCCCGGCGCGACACCAGTCCGCGTAGAGATTCTCGGCACCGGCCAGCGGTACCCACGGATCGTGCGTGGCGTGATAGAGGAACACCGGTACCGTCGGCGCGGCAGCGCCCAACCGATTGGCAGCCAGGATCTCCTTGATCACCGGCAGATCGGTGGGCGCGGCCGCGTCGGTGAGCACCTGCACCGGGATCGGTGCCACGACCCCGGCGAACTCCTGCGCGGACATGCAGAAATCCTTGCCGATCTGAGCCAGGCGCCAGCCGTTGTCGTTCATCAACTCGAGCATCTCCGGGTACTCCCGCGCCAGCCCGAGCGTCGCGGCCAGGAAGACCCCGGACGCGAGGTTGCGGCCGTTCATGGTGTCCAGCAGCATGCCGAAATCGGCAGGAATGCCGCCGAACGCCGCACCCACGAGATTCAGCTCCGGCGCGTACTCCGGCGCCAACTGCGCGGCCCACCCGCTCGCGATGGCGCCACCGGAGTATCCCGTGATCACCGTCGGCGTATCCGGCTGTAATCCGAACTCCGGCGTTCCGACCGCGGCCCTGATCCCGTCGAGCACCGCGTGCCCGGCCATCACGCCCGCCCCGTACGCCTGCCGCGGGCCCTGATGGTCCGGCACGAGCACGGCATAGCCCTTGGACAACGGAATCTGGGCGGCCCACAGCTTGCCCGACAGCTCAGTCTTCAGCTCGTAGGACGGCGCGCACCGATGCCCGAGTGAATCGATGGCGGCATTGAACGTCAACAGCGGGCGCGGGCCCGGCCGGGTCCATGGCGTCTTCGGCACCAGCAGCGTCGCGACCACCGGGACCGGGTGACCCTTGGCGTCGGTGGACCGGACCAGCACTTCGGTCGAGGTCAGCGGAAACGCCGTCAGGCCGGTGCCGCCCGGACGGGTCGCGAGAACCGTTCCCGGCGGCTGGCTCTCGAACTCCGGCGGCGGCGTGTAGAACGGATCGCCCAGCGGCGTGGGCAGAATTCCGCTGTACTCGCGCGAGGGGGTGAGTAACTGCTCGATCGGATTCGCCTGCGCGGGCGTCCCGACCACACTCACCGCCACGGCGCCGAGCAGCGCCACCAGCAATCGGGCAGACCGCCCGCGCAGCAACTTTCGCATCATCCCACCCACCGCCGATTCCTTGTCCGGAAGCACGAACCGACCGGACCAATGCATTGCGGCGGCCATCCGGAACCTTGCGCTGCCCATACTTACCGTGGCGCGAGAGGGTTCGCACGCCCGACACGCGCCCTCGGCCGATCGGGCGCGCTTCACTTCGCGAGTGGGACAGCGCACCGCAGTTCGACTCGCCCCACGACCGCACCCGTTAACAAGCCGCACGCCGTGACCACGGCATAGCTGGCCGCGCATCAGGCCGCCGACGGACGCCGGTGAGCATCGCCCGCACGCGGCGTCGAGAGGAAGGACGCTCAGGGCAAAAGGGAGCGAACGGTGTCGATGGTGTCGGCCTCGGCGGGTTCCTTATCCGGGCGGTAGCGCACCACGCGAGCGAAGCGCAGTGCGACGCCGCCGGGATAGCGCGGGCTGACCTGCACCCCGTCGAGAGCGATCTCCACGACCAGCCGCGGCCACAGGTACACGGTGTACTGATCGCGGGATCGCTCGTGCCGCGGGAATTCGGCGGTCTGCCAGTGCAGGAGCGCGTCGGTGAGCCCTTTGAAGGTCTTGCCGACCATGACCGGGTCGCCCGTGTCCGGATCGCGGGCGCCGAGGTGCAGATTCGACAGGTAGCCCGTGCGGCGGCCGTAGCCCCACTCCGCGCCGAGCACGATCAAATCGAGCGTGTGCGTCGGCTTGATCTTCTGCCAGGCCCGGCCGCGCCTGCCCGCCGCGTACGGCGCGGTCAACGACTTGACCATGACGCCCTCGTGCCCTGCCGCGAGCGCGCCGTCGAAGTATTCGGCGGCCGCCTCCGCATCCGGCCGCAGCAGCGCGGGAATGCTGTGCTCGCCCGCCACTTCGGTCAGCGCGGCGCGCCGCTCCGCCAACGGAGCGTCCAGCAGGTCCCGGCCGTTCAGGTGCAAGCAGTCGAAGAAGTACGGGTGCAACAGCAGTTCGCGGGTGGAGCTCACCTCGGCGAAGCGGCTCATGGTCTCCTGGAACGGGCGCGGGCGCCCCGCATCGGTGAGCGCGAGCGTCTCCCCGTCCAGCACCACGCTCGTGCAGGCCAGACCGGCGACCAGCTCGACCAGCTCCGGGACACCGGCGGTGATGTCACGCAGCGTCCTGGTGAACACCCGGACCTGATCCCCGTTTCGGTGCACCTGGATACGGGCGCCGTCCAGCTTGTGCTCGACGCTCACCTCGCCCTCGAATTCCAGCAGCGCCTCGTCCAGCGTCGCACCCGGGGAGGCCAGCATGGGCTGGATAGGACGACCGACCTCGAGCCGGAACGCGGCGAGCGCGGCTGCGCCGCCGGTGAGCGCGGCCGCGGCGGTGACCGGCAACTGGCCCGACAGCATGTACGCCCGGCGAACCAGGTCGGCGGGCACGCCTGCGGCGATCGCCACGGCTTCGGCGACGACAGCCGTCAACGCGCCCTGGCGCAGCTCCCCGGTCAGCAGGCGCAGCAGAAAGCCCTGCTCATCCGTGGTGGCGGCGGACCAAAGCGCGGTGAGCAGTTCCTTGCGGCGGGCCGCCGAACCGGTGCCGGAAGTCTCGGCCAGATCGCTCAGCGCGGCATGCACCGCGGATACCGTCAGCGTCGCCGCGACCGCCGGTGGATGATCCAGCCCGGCGAGTGTGCGCCAGCCCGTCCCGATCCGGCCCTGCGGCAGTTCACCGGACACCCAGGCGACCACAGGCGCCAGTTCCTGCGGTTCGGCCGACGTCAGCAACACCGCCAACGTGGCGATCTTCGTCTTTCGTGACCTGGTCGCCCGAACAGTCTCCGAGGCCAGGACGACATCCGAGAACAACACCCTGCCGACGGTAGCGGCGGGGTATGACACCCGTGCAGCAACCCGAGTGCTAATTGTTCCTTGGCACGGATGCGAAACCGCCCATAGGCTTGGCCCATGGCCAAGACTTACGTCGGAGCGCGGCTGCGCCAGCTGCGGACCGAACGCGGGCTGAGCCAGGTCTCGCTGGCACAGCAACTGGAGATCTCGGCGAGCTACCTCAACCAGATCGAGCACGACGTGCGCCCGCTGACCGTACCGGTACTGCTCAAGATCAGCGACGTGTTCGGCGTTGACGCGACCTTCTTCGCCGCCCAGGACGACACCAGGCTCATCGCCGAGCTGCAAGAAGTCGTCATGGACCAGGAGCTGGGTATCGATGCCGACGCCCAGGAGATCGCGGACATCGTCTCGGCGCATCCGAGCATGGCCCGCGCGCTGGTCAACATGCACAACCGCTACCGCAACACGTCCGCGCAGCTGGCCGCGGCGACCGAGGACCGGTTCGCCGACGGCGCGGGCAGCGCGGCGATCAGCAAGCCGCACGAGGAAGTGCGCGACTACTTCTATCAGCGCCAGAACTACATCCACGAACTGGACACGGCTGCCGAAGAGCTCACCGCGCGCATCCGCTTCCACGGCGGCGACGTGAACAGCGAGGTCGCCAGGATGCTGCGCGCGCACGACGTGCGGATCACCGAACGCATCGATCTCGGTGAGGGCGTGCTGCACCGCTACGACCCGGAGACCCGGAATCTGGAGATCGCCCCGCATCTGTCCGGAGGACAGCGCACCTTCAAGCTGGCCGCCGAGCTGGCCTACTTCGAATGCGGCGACCTGCTGGAAAAGCTGGTCGAGGAGGGCAATTTCGCCTCCGAGGACGCACGCAAGCTGGCCATGCTCGGCCTGGCCAACTACTTCGCGGCGGCGACCGTGCTGCCGTACACGCACTTCCACGAGGTCGCCGAGGATTTCCGCTACGACATCGAGCGGCTGTCGGCGTTCTTCACCCAGAGCTACGAGACCATCTGCCACCGGCTCTCCACGCTGCAACGACCGTCGCTGCGCGGCGTCCCGTTCTCGTTCGTCCGGGTGGACCGGGCGGGCAACATGTCGAAGCGACAGTCCGCCACCGGTTTCCACTTCTCCGCCAGCGGCGGGACCTGCCCGCTGTGGAACGTCTACGAGACCTTCGCCTACCCCGGCAAGATCATGACGCAGATCGCCCAGATGCCCGATGGCCGCAAATACCTGTGGGTGGCCCGCACGGTCGAGCGCCGCGCCACCCGCTACGGCCAGCCGAGCAAGACCTTCGCCATCGGCCTCGGCTGCGAGCTGCGGCACGCGGGCCGCGTGATCTACGCCGACGGCATCGATCTCGACGAAGTGCAGCCGACACCGATCGGCGCGGGCTGCCGGGTATGCGAGCGGGCCAACTGCCCGCAGCGCGCGTTCCCGCCCCTGGGCAAGGTGCTCGACATCAGCGAACACCGGAGCTCGGTGTCGCCGTACGTGTTGAAGTAGCCGCCCGCCGGGACCCATTCGCTCGGCCAGAACGCGTAGGTTGTCGTCATGGCGCGAGAGGAGAATTCGCGCTATCCGATGCCTGCGTCGATAGTTCTGGTTGCGACGCAGGACGGTTGGCGCCACAGCATCCTGACCACGCAGGGCGGGATGCTCTGCGGTCGCCTCGCGCGGGTTGCCGCTGACGCCACTCCTGAGCGGGCGCGCGCCGCCGCAGTCACGATGCTCCGCGCGGTGGCTCGCGAGTTCCACGACACCGGGATCGAGGTCACCTGGAAACGTGCGGAGTGCACGAATTCCTGGACGGGCCAGGTGGTTCCGGCGAGGCGGACCAACAGCCCTACCTGACCGTCCGGCCGGTATCGGGAGCACCGATGCCGGCCGGACATCATGTCCGATCAGGCGGGCTGCACCACCCGCTGGACACGCAAGCCGACCAACGTCATGACGAGGGCGGCGATGAGCAACAGCGCCAAAACCCAGGCGAGCACCGCGAATCCGTGGGGCGCTGCGGCCGCCGCGACGAGCGGGCCGATGGTGGCGCCGACATAGAAGCTGAACATCGCGACGGACATGGCAGCGGCACGGGATTCGCCGCCCAGTTCGCCCGCGCTCTGCAATACCGCAGGAGCGACGACGCCGACGCCGCCGACCAGGACGGCGAGCAGGACGGTCAGCACGACCGGATGCGTTCCCTCGAAGGTCGCCACCACCATCGCGGCCGCCGCGACCAGTACACCCAGCACGATCTGACGGTGCTTGGACAGTCTGGCCAGTGGGACCGCGACAAATGGCAGTGCGATCATCACCGGCAGCGCGCCCGCGCGCAGGGCGAGCAGTTCCCCCGAATTCTCGATCACGCCGGTCAACTCGAGGCCGGTGTACACGCCGACCATCGCAGCCATGCTCATCGCACCCGCGAGCAGCAGCGGCAGCAGTGCCCGAATGCGCAGCACCGCGGGAATCGCGGCGTAGCTGTGCCGTAGCGGCCGGTCCAGCCCGGCCGGGCGGTCGGCGACCAGCATCGAGTGCAACACCAACGCCAGTACGGCGAAAGCGACTGCGGAGGCGATGAATACGGTGCGCCAAGGGAACGCGCCGACCATCGCCTGCGACACGATCTGCGCGATCACCGTCGCCGCGAGGAACGCCGTGGATACCGACATGATGGCCACCGCCCGGTGCGCGGGATCGAGGCGGGTGGCGATGTAGGCCATGATCGCGGGCGGCATCGAGCCGACCACCAGGCCCTGGACGACCCGCAGGCCGACGGCCAGCGGCGCGCTGACCGCCAAACCGGTCAACAGTGTGACCACTGCGGCGACCAGCATTCCGGTGACCAGCACCCGCCGGTGACCGTAGCGGTCGGACAGCGGACCGAACAGAATGAAGCCGCCCGCGTATCCGAATGCGAACGCGCTGATGATCCAGGTCATCACGGCCGAGCCGACGCCCCAGTCGGCCTTCATGGCGGTGAACAGCGGGATAGGGACGTACATCTGGCCGGTGGCCAGCAGGGCGGCGAGGACGAAGAAGGGGAGCGTGCGCTGGGTGTGGGCACGAGATGACCCGCCTGGGGTGCGCGCCGCGGCCGACGCGTGGGCCGCGGGCTGAACGATGGGCATTGCCATGCGTCGAAGGTATGCCCGCCCGAGCCACGATGTCAACCAAATAGTTGGTTTAACGACCTGGTAAAGTCTTGGTCATGACGGCCACGGTGAAACGCAGTGACGTGACCAGGCAAGCCCTGTTGCGCGCCGCTCGCGACGAATTCGCGCAGTACGGGCTGGCCGGCGCCAGGGTCGACCGCATCGCGGAGGCGGCGGGCGTCAACAAGGAGCGCATCTACGGGCTGTTCGGCAGCAAGGACAAGCTGTTCGACGTCATCCTGATCGAGACGCTGCGCGAGTTCATCAGCGTGGTCGAACCGCTGGCCGACACCGAACCCGGCGCCTACGTCGGGAAGCTGTTCGACTACCACAGGAACAATCCCCAGCTGCTGCGGCTGATGCTGTGGGAGGCGCTGCATCGGGGCGCCGACGCGCACGACATCGACGGTTGGCGGGCCCAGCACTACGTGCGCAAATCCGACCGCGCCCAAGAGCAATTCGACGTGGACCCCGACAACGCGGGCCGCCTGCTGATCGCTCTCTGCGGCCTGGCCAACTGGTCGCTCGCGGTGCCGCAGACCACCAGGCTGCTGCTGGGCGAGGCCGCGGAGGACACCGACGGCACCCGGCAGTTCCTGATGGAGTTCGCCAGGGCCGCGATGCGACGCGCGTCGCCCGCGGGCGAGCACCAGGAGCTCGTGCCGGAAGTCAAACTGGTCAATGACTTGACCAACGGTCGGGAGCAGTCCGACGTGGACCGGGCCGCCGCTCGCCTCCGTGACGCCCAAACCGCCGCCGAAGACGCCCGCGAAGAACTCGCCACGACTCTGCGCGCGGCCCACGCCGCAGGCACGAGCGCCAATCAGCTGGCCAGGCAGGTCTCCGGCACCCTATCGCGCCCGGTCGTACTCAAATTGCTGGCCAACCCTAACGCCTGACCGCACAGCAACCCCGACCGTCGGGGCGGACCCGCAGAAACGAGTGTCATGAGCGAACCCGGCGAGCAGTGGACCCGACCGATCGTGTGTGATCAGTGCCCACATCCGATCGCGGAGCATACGGTGTGGGAACCGGACGAGATGTGCGCGGGTTGGATGCACTGTCGCGCGGCCGACTGCACCGAATGCTGGCACGACTGGCCCCGGCTGACCCCGCAGCATCCGAACCCCGCGTGACTTTGCAGCTGCGGCGCCCCGTCACAGGCACCGACCTCGACCGCCGGCTCGGGGGCGCGACGGTCGAGGTCCTCGGTGACAGGCTCGGGTGACGAGAGCTAGAACGCGGTCTCGTCGAGCTCCATGATGTCGTTGTCGAGCGCGGCGATGATCCCTTTCACCGCGGTCAGGCTCGGCAGCACGTTCTTGGCGAAGAAGCTCGCCATGGCGACCTTTCCGGTGTAGAAGGCACGGTCCTTCTCCGGCGCGTCCGCGGCCAGCGCGGCGGCGGCGATCTCCGCGTGCACCAGCAGTCGCCAGCCGATGAGCAGGTCGCCGACCGCGAGCAGGAAGCGCACCGAGCCGAGGCCGACCTTGTACAACTCGGCGGGCGTCTGCTGCGCGGCCATCAGGTAACCGGTGAGCGTGGCGGCCATCGCCTGCACGTCCTCCAGCGCGGTGGCCAGCAGCTCGCGCTCGGTGCCGAACCGGCCGGTCTTCGTGTCCAGGAACGCCGCGATCTGCCCGTTGACGTGGCCGAGCGCGACGCCGCGGTCGCGGGCGATCTTGCGGAAGAAGAAGTCCTGCGCCTGGATGG
>NZ_BDBA01000013.1 GCF_001612745.1 Nocardia amamiensis NBRC 102102
CACCTGCGTGTCGCCACGCTCGACGAGCGATGGGCGGCCGCGCGACTACTGCTAAGGTTTCAATGTTTTCCGTGGTCCGGCCCATCTCGGACCGCGCGTTCTGATGCTGTACGCCTGTTCGCCGGTGGGTCCCGGCGCGCGGCGGGAAGTGGAGCAGTCATGCTGGCCAGCGGTGACGTTTTCGCCGGCTATGTCATCGAGCGGCAACTCGGCCGCGGTGGCATGGGCTCGGTATATCTGGCGAAACATCCGCGGCTGCCGCGGATGACCGCGCTGAAGCTGCTGAATCGGGAGATGTTCTTCGACAAGGAGGTGCGGGCGCGGTTCGAACGGGAGGCGGATCTGGTCGCCCAGCTCGATCACCCGAACATCGTCACGGTGTACGACCGTGGGCTCGAGGACGAGCAACTGTGGATTTCGATGCAGTACATCGACGGCATCGATGCTGCCTCGGTGCAACCGGCGTCGCTGCCGCCCGAACGCGCCGTCCAGATCATCAAGGAGACCGCAGACGCGCTGGACTACGCGCACGGCAACGGCGTGCTGCACCGTGACGTGAAACCCGCCAACATCCTGCTGGCCCGCTCCGGCGCCGGGCGTGGTGAGCGGGTGTACCTCACCGACTTCGGTATCGCGCGACTGCGCGACGACACCGGTCATCTCACCCAGACCGGCACCTTCACCGCGACCCTCGCCTACGCTTCGCCCGAGCAGCTCACCGGCGCCGCGCTCGACCACCGCTCCGACCAGTATTCGCTGGCCTGCTCGCTGTTCTGGCTGTTCACCGGCACCGGCCCGTTCTCGGCGACGAACCCGGCCGCGGTCATCCAGGGGCACTTGCAAGGCGCGCCACCGGCGTTGAGCAGCGTCCGGCCCGGGCTGCCCTACGCGCTCGACGGCGTGCTCGCCAAAGCGATGGCCAAGCGTCCCGATGACAGGTACAGCAGCTGCTCGGAATTCGCCGCGGCCGCCATGCAGGCGCTGACCAATCCGAGTGCGCCGTCGATGCCGGTGGTCGGCGGTCCCCGGCCGACTACCGGCCCACCGCAGCCGACCATGGGGCCGCGCCCGACGACCGGGCCGCAGATTCCGACGACCGGTACGCCCTACCCGGTGGCGCACGCCGGCCACGTGAGCGGCCCCGGCTACCAGGTGAACGGACCGCACACCAGCGGACCGAATTCGCTTGCCGCAGGTGCGTCGCCGGTGACTCCGCCGTCGGCGACGATGGTGAACCCGAATCCGCACACCGGCCCGGCGCCGCAGCCCACCGCCGCCAATCCCTATGGCCGGCAAACCGGGTTCTCCGGCTTCGCCGCTCCGCCGCACGGCGCGCACATGCATCCCTCGGCGGGACCACCGGCCAAGAAGAACACCGGTCTGATCATCGGCATTGCGGTGGGCGTCGTGGTCCTGATCGTGGTGGCACTCGGCATCATCGGCGTGGTCTCCGATTCGGGCTCGAGCGCCGCTCCGACGACCACTACGGCGGTCAAGCCGAACCTCATCGACCCGACCCCGGAAGCGGTCAGCGCGGAGTTCCCCCGGATGGTGCCCGCCTCCAAGACCGAGGAGATCGGCTACAACGGCGCCGAGTGCTGGCTGGCCTCGCCGAGCTCGCCGCCGTCGCCCAACCAGGGCGACCCGGACTTCGGTGACTGGGCCGTGCAATGGCGCTGCTACAAGGGCGGCAACAACGACGATCCGTACTACCGCATCTACGCCTACAAGACGCCCGCCGACGCGCAGAGCGTGCTGAAGGGCCTGCCCGCGCAGACCACCAAGTCCACCGACAACAACGGCGGAAAGTCCTACACCAACTACAAATACACCGATAACGGCGCCAAGATGGTCACCTCGTTCACCGGTGACCCGGATCGCGCCCAGTTCCTGATGTACACCGACGGCTTCAGCTTCACTACGATCGACGAGCTGCTGCGCTGGTGGCGCTCGGCTCCGCTGAACTGACCCATGCTGAACACCGGTGAGGTTTTCGCCGGGTACACCATCGAACGCCTGCTCGGCCGCGGCGGGATGGGCTCGGTGTACCTGGCGCGGCATCCGCGGCTGCCCCGGCTGACGGCGATGAAGCTGTTGAACCCGGAGCTGTTCCACGACAAGGAGATCCGCACCCGCTTCGAGCGGGAAGCGGATCTCGTCGCGCGGCTGGACCACCCGAACATCGTCACGGTGTTCGATCGCGGCGTCGAGGGTGAGCGGCTGTGGATCTGCATGCGCTATATCGACGGCACCGATGCCGCCGCGGTGGACGCGTGGACACTCCCGCCGCACCGGGCGGTGCAGATCATCGCCGAGACGGCCAAAGCGCTGGACTTCGCGCACAGCCGCGGCGTGCTGCACCGCGACGTGAAACCGGCGAACATTCTGCTGGAACGCGCCGAGGACGGGCCGGAACGCGTCTACCTCACCGACTTCGGCATAGCTCGATTCCGGGACGACACCGGAAAGCTCACGCAGACCGGCACCTTCACCGCCACCCTGGCCTACGCGGCGCCGGAGCAGCTCTCCGGGGCGGTGCTGGATCACCGGGCGGATCAGTATTCCCTGGCCTGCACGCTATTCCGGCTGCTGACCGGCACGGTGCCGTTCGACGCCACCAATCCGGTCGCGGTGATCCAGGGACATCTCAGCGCACCACCGCCGCCGGTCAGCAGGCTGCGCCCAGGACTGCCGGTGGCGTTGGACGCGGTGCTGGCCAAGGCCATGGCCAAGTACCCTGCCGACCGCTTCGACTCCTGTGCCGAATTCGCCGCCGCGGCATGGCAGGCGCTGACGGCGCCGGCATCGTGGCAGCCGCCTCTTCCGCCGAATCACCCTGCACCCGCGGCCGATTCGTCGACGGCGCCGTCGTGGCAGGCGCCTCTTCCACCAAGTCACCCTGCACCCCCCGCCGATTCGTCGACGGGGCCGTCGTGGCAGCCGCCTCCTCAGCAGAATCCACCTGCCCTCCAGGCGGATTCGTCGGCGAGGCGGCGGGAGGCACGCGCCTATCTCGGCCCAGTACGACGTTCCCGCTGGCATGCCTCGGTGGGTGGGTGGCTCGGACTGCTGCTGGTGCTCGGCTTGATCGGCCTCATTATCAAGCTGACGTTCGACGACACCGGATCCCCCGGTTCCACCAGTCCCACGACCACCGTGCGCGCCCAGAACGTGCTGCCCTCGACTCGCGGCCGCCCGGCCGCAAGCGCTTCGACCACGACCGTTGCGGCCACCCCGGATCGTGCCGCGACCGGCGCCCGCGCCGCGGAACTGAGCGCCGCCTTCCCGGACATGCTGCCCGAGACCACGGCTGACACGTTGGTGCACGCCGGAACCGGATACAACAAAGCGGGCTGCTTCGCCCACGAACCGGGTGAAACGACCCCCGACCATGACGACCCGGATCTCGGCGCCTGGGTGCTGATGTGGAGCTGCTTCGGCGGACCGAACAAGGCGGCCTTCGACTTCTACCTCTACAGCTCCGCCGCCGACGCACAGGCCGTGCTGGACGCCTTGCCCGCCAACGACCGCGCCGACGCCACCAACAACGGCCACACCTACACGAACTACACCCTGCGCGGCAGCCGCAACCTCCGCCCGCGCATGGTCACCGCGTTTCCCGGCGCCCCGGACCGAGCGGCCATGCTGATGTACAGCACCGGCTTCATCGCCACCGATGCCGAGTTCATGAACTGGTGGAACTCAGCGCCGCTGAACTGAGCACTCGCGCCTACGACGGCGCGCTGCGCGACTGGATGCTGGACCGCTGACGATCGCCGATGACCTACGGGTGGAGCGGTACCGGCAGCCGCTGGCGATGATCAACGGCTGACCCAGGCCGCCGAGCCTGCCTCCCGGTGTTCGCCGCGGCACTGTGCGCCGATCGGGCAAGGACCTAATCGAAGGCGTAATGCGCGAAGTCGTGGGTCGGGTGGAAGCCGATCGTGCGGTAGATCCGCGTCGCCGTGGCGTTGTCCGTGTCGGCGAACAGGCAGACGTCCAAGCCTCCGGCGCGCAGCTGCTTCGCCACGTGGGCGGTCACCGCGGTGGCGTAGCCGTGCCCGCGCGCGGCGGGCGGGGTGTAGACCGGTCCGATCCGCGACCAGCCCTGGATCGGAGTCTGATGGGCGGCAAGGCTCACGGGCTCGCCATCGCGCTCCCACAGCCACCAGCGGCCCGCGAGCACGCGCCGCCGAACCGAGGCTTCGTCCAGTCCGTGCAGCAGCCCGGACTCGACGCGCATGGCTGCCGCCCAGTCCGCACACAGCGCGACATCCGATTCGACCGCTTGGCGCGGGGTTCCGGCGACACCCGGGACCCGCAGGGCACCGAGCCGGTGCAACCTGGTGACGTAGGACTGGTGAAATCCCGTGCCGAACAGCGCACACCAGTGCTGCGCGAACGCGGCCGCGTCACCGATGATCCCCTCGACACCCGCGCTGTCGGGAACAACGTCGGCCAGCGCCCTGGCCACCGCGGCGATGCTGCCGGGCGGTAGCTCACCGAGGTACACGTCGTGGCCAGGTACCCGCATGGCAACACCGATGGCCGAAGCGTCCTCGTCGTGGACCGAGAGGAATCGTGACAGCTCGTCCGATGCGTCGATCCCCGTGACGTGATTGGCGACACTGGTGGTGATCACCGTATGCCGCAACGGATCACGCAGCAGGAACGGCTCGGCGCGCGAGCGGAACTCGGTCGCATCGGTGGTGATCTCGATCCTCATGTAGTCCACGGTATGCGCCTGAAGTATTGCGCGCCCGCATATTTCGCACCAGCACGGAAAGCGGACAAGCGCCCGGCCGGGTCAGTCGGGTTCGCCACCACCCGCACGGAGCTTGAGCAGGACCAGCCCCGCGGTGCACGCGAGAATGAGTCCGGCCACGGTGATTTCGACGTGCAGGCCCGCGATGCCGAGCACCGCCCCGACGAGTCCGCCGATGAAGATCAGCCACGCCAGCGTCCGCGACAGAATCGTGGACAGCCTGCGCGCCTGCTGATTCGACGCCGGATGCTGTGTCGTTGCCGCCACCGCATCCTCCGCGGCGTGGGATGACCCACGCCGGGAAGCTGTCGAGTAAGCTCCCATCATCTACTCCTCGATGACGCCGGTCAGAGAACCACTGTCACGTTCTCACACAACGTGTCTCTCAGCCCGATACCGGCGTCTCACGCGTAACTTTGCTCACACACGCTACGACTCCGGCACGCCGGAAGATAGCGACACGTGCCCGCGACACGCCGAAGAGACCAATTCGATATCTGAACTATCAGCGTTTTAAGACGCCCTCGGGCGCCTATCCCAGCGACCACTCACCTCGCTCGGCCGACCGGCCCCGAGTAGGGTGAGGCCACTCGATACACGCGAGGAGAGTGTCACCGATGGAGAGCAGCAAGGCCAAGATCGCCGGTCCGGCGATCGCCGCGGGAGCGGTTTCCATCGGGCTCGTCCTGATCGGCGCGTGCGGGGTCGGCAAGCACGACACCTACGTCCCGCCACCGCCGCTGAAGGCGGGTCAGCATGCCGAGCCGGTCGTCCGGGAGGACACCACCGGCCCGACGACCCCCCAGGTGATCATCCCGCCCTCCCCGACCTGGAAGGTCGCGCCGTACAACCAGCACCGCGCAACACCGTTCGCGGGTTTCATCACCAGCACCTCCGCCGACCCTGCCGCCCCAGTCGACGACCCCGCGCACGCCGCACCGCCCGGGGACACGCGGCCGCCGTCCACCACGCGTGCGGCCGAATCATCGGACGAGCCGACCGCCACCGCGCGCAGAACCACCACCGCGCGAGACGAAGAGGAGTGACCTGCGGTGGTGTGCATGAATCGCACACCACCGCACAGTCCTACAGCTCCGGCAACTCGTAGTCGCCGACACGGGAGCTGAGCACCCGCAGATGCTCGAGCCCACTGCCGAGGGTGCGCTCGATCGCAGTCAGCCGGGCCACGTAGTGGCCGACCGGGTACTCGGCGGTGACGCCGATGCCGCCGTGCATCTGGATCGCTTCCTGCCCGATGTGGCGTGCCGCGCGACCGGCCTGCAAGCGCGCCCGCGAGGCGATCACCGGGTCGTCGGCGCCGTCGGCCAGCGACGCGGTGGCGTACAGGCTCATGCTGCGCGCCAGCTCCAGCGAGACGTACATGTTCGCCGCACGCTGGGTGAGGGTCTGGAACTTCGACAGCGTGACACCGAACTGCTTGCGCTGCTTGAGGTACTCCGTGGTGAGCCGCAGCGCCTCTTCCATCGCGCCGACCGACTCCGCGCAAAGGCTCGCCTGCGCGTGCGTGAGCACCGAGGCGATCGCCTCGGCCGCGTCACCCGCACCGATCCGCTCGGCAGGCGCGTCGGTCAGTTCCAGTTGCGCGCCGCGCTGGCCGTCCACCGTGCGGTAGGCCTTGCGGACAACGCCCGCCGCGTCCGGCGCGACCAGGAACAGCCCCACCCCGCCGTCCGGCAATACCGCGCTCACCACCAGCTCGTCGGCGCAATCACCGTGCGGAACGGGATTCTTGACACCGGTCAGCGTGTACGAATCACCGTTCGGGGCGGCCGTGGTCGCCAGTTCGGTGGCCGGCCAGCGCACCCCGGGCTCGGCGTGGGCGAACGCGAGCAGTTTCGCGCCCGAGGCGACCTCCGGCAGAATCCGCTGCCGCTGCTCGGCGCTGCCCGCCGCGGCGATCAGCCCACCCGGTACCAGCACCGCGTCCAGGATCGGTTCGGGCGCGAGCCTGCGGCCGACCTCTTCCAGCACGACCATCGTCTCCACCGGACCGGCGCCGACGCCGCCGTCCTCCTCGGCGAAGCTCAGCCCGAGCACGCCGAGTTCGGCGAGCTGACGCCACACATCGCGGCTCCAGCCCAGGTCGGAATCGGTGATCTTGAGCCGGGATTCGGCGTCGTAGGTGCGGGCGAGCAGGTCGCGAACCGTGTCGCGGAGCATGACCTGTTCATCGGTGAGATCGAAATCCATGGTGACGCCTCACAATCCGAGGATCGTGGAGGCGATGATGGTGCGCTGCACCTCGCTGGAGCCTCCGTAGATGGTTGTCTTGCGGTAGTTCAGGTAGCTGGGGCCGCTGCGCTGCGCCCAGCCGGGCGAGGCGACATCGTCCGCCTCCACCGGGATCGCGTCGGGGCCCGCGATGTCCAGCAGCAGCTCGGTGGCCGCCTGCTGCAGCTCCGAGCCGCGCAGCTTCAGCACCGACGAGGCCGGATTCGGCTTGCCGTCCGTGGAGTTGGAGACCACACGCAGCTGGGTGAGCTCCAGCGCGAGCAGTTCGTTCTCCAGCTCGGCGACCCGTGCCGCGAAGACCGGGTCCTCCAGCAGCGTTCCGTTGCCCGACCTGGTCTGCGCCGCGTACTGCTTCGCGACGCCCAGCTTGACCTTGGTGCGGCCGACGCCGGTGATGCCGGTGCGCTCGTTGCCGAGCAGGAACTTCGCGTAGGTCCAGCCCATGTTCTCCTCGCCGACCAGCTGATCGGCGGGCACCCGGACGTTCTCGAAGAAGACCTCGTTCACCTCGTACCCGCCGTCGATCATCTTGATCGGACGGATGGTCACGCCCGGCGATTTCACGTCGAACAGCAGGAACGAGATGCCCGACTGCTTCTTCGCCGCGGTGGGGTCGGTGCGGACCAGGCAGAAGATCCAGTCCGCGTACTGGGCCAGCGTGGTCCAGATCTTCTGGCCGTTGACGATGTAGGAATCGCCGTCGCGGACCGCGGTGGTGCGCAGCGAGGCCAGGTCGGAGCCGGCGTCCGGCTCGGAGAAGCCCTGGCACCACCAGATGTCCAGCGCGGCGGTCGGCGGCAAGAAGCGCTCCTTCAGCTCCTGGGAGCCGAAGTGGGCGATCACCGGGCCGACCATCTGCGCGTTGAAGGTCAGCGGCTCCGGCACCGAGGCGAGTTGCATCTCGTCCTGCCAGATGTGGCGCTGCATCGGCGTCCAGTCCTTGCCGCCCCACTCGACGGGCCAGTTGGGCACCGCGAGGCCGTGGTCGTTGAGGATCTTGTGCGCGGTGACGAAGTCCTCGCGGGACAACTCACGGCCGGTGCGCACGCGCTCGCGAATGTTCTCCGGGATCTCGGTCCGATAGAACTTTCGCAGTTCGTCGCGGAAGGCGACGTCGTCGGGGGACAAGGATAGTTTCATACGTAGCTCCCTGTGTGTCTCGTACGTCCCGAGTCAAACGTACCCTGCGGCAAACGTCCACTGTCGACTGGATCACACCGAGAGGTCGGGCGGGTCTGTTCACGGACGGCTTTCCGTCGGGCGGAATATGCCGCGGTCCCGCGCCGGACCTGGGAGAAGACGCCATAGGAAGGGCGCAGCGGACGCGGCCCGGCCGCACGCCTATGCCTGCGAAGGCGGGGCAGCCGACTATCCGGCACGAAGGAACCGGGGACCTGGTACGTTGCTGCTCGTAGTTCGGGGACCAGGCACGATTCGTATCGAGGTGAACGAGTGACCGGCAGGACCATCGCACGCGCCGCCGCGGCCGCGGCTTCTCTCGGCATCGGCGCGGTTCTGACTTTCGCCGTTCCGGCGGCCGCCGAGCAGACCCCGGCGCCCGTGGACACGGGCTTGGCCCAGCTGACCGAGACCGCCGGATCCGACCCGGCCACGCAAGAAGGCGTCGCCGCGCTCACCCGGTACGCCACCCTGGTCGACGCCGCCAACCTGCGGGACGTCTCCAGTGTGTTCACCCCCTTCGCCTACGCCGCCCCCACCTTCGGCTGCGGCAGCAACGGGCCGATCACCACGGTCATCGCCGCCGCGACCACCGACGGTTCGGGCAATGCCCGGGACCTGAACGTCCCGCCCGGCGCACTGCGGTTCAGCGCCACCCCGTCGCACCCGGGCGCGCCGCTGGCCTCCGGGCTCGTCGTCGCCTGGGTCAACGTGAACAACGGCGCCAGCGGGATCACCCCGCTCGACGACGTGACCGAATACCGCTTGCCGTCGCTGTCCAAAACGGTGAACAGCGGACCGGGCACGGTGCTGGCCTCGATGTGGGGCATCATCGACTACCCGTTCGCGCACTGTGTGATGACACCTACCGTCGGCCTATTCACGGTGCCCGACCGCCCGGCCCCCGCACCGGCGGCTCCCGGACCGGTCCCGCCGGGCCCGAACGGCTCCGGACCTGCGCCCGCCCCCGCGACTCCCTAGCCTGCGACCAAGCCCGCAGCCACTACGCCCACTTACCGATGCACAACCGACCGGTTGTGTCCGGCGCGGGCATATCCGGCGACGTCCCGTCATGACGCACGACCAGCGGGAAGTCGTCTGCGATCCCAGCTGGAGTACAGCGCACGGTGCGGTACTGGCCGTATTCAATCGGTCACTGTGAATGGAGCGAGGAACCGATGACCGCCGACCGGCCCCCGAAGGGCGATCGCGCGGTGCTGGACTGGCCGGTGCCTCCGCCCGGGGGATACATCGCCAAGGATCTCGACCGCCTACCCGACCTTCCCCCGCATACCGAGCTGATCGACGGGAGCCTCGTCTTCGTCAGCCCGCAGATGAAATTTCATATGCGTGTCATCAGTTTCCTCGACTGGGAACTCACTCAGCAAGCCCCCGAAGGTTGGGAAGTGTGCCGGGAAATGACCGTGACGCTCGGTCCGCGCCAACGCCCGGAGCCCGACATCACGATCGTCGATGCTGTGGCCGACACCGGCCTCGACCAGACGACCTATCAGCCCGCCGACGTCGTCCTCGCTGTCGAGGTCGTGTCGCCCGACTCCGTCGAGCGGGACCGCAAGCGCAAGCCACAGCTCTACGCGCAGGCAGGTATCCCGCATTTCTGGCGCGTGGAGAACGTCGACGGCCGTGCGGTGGTCTACGTACGAACTCGACCCGGCCACGGAGTCCTACGCACCCACCGGCATCCATCACGACCGGCTCCGGCTCACTGTGCCATTCCATATCGATCTCGATCTGACCCAGGCCACTGATCCGAAGACCGGTCCCGTTACTCGCTGACCGGTCCGAGATGCCGATGTTCGGTCAAGTAATACCCAATTCCCTTGGCGCCAAGGCCCATTCGCATTCCATCGCGCATCCGGCGGTGCCGCGCAGTACTTTACGATCACGTCCGCGCCGGTATCGGGCAGCGCGCCAGGAAGCTGCGTCAGAGTTGCTCCGGCCCCGCCCTGGACAGCGCCGTGGAACCTGAGGGTGTGGGTCAGGTCCGGGCCACTGAAGCCCTTCGATTCGATTCTGACCTCCGGTTCCAGCAATACACCCAGTGCCCGCTCCAGCTCGATCGAGTGCTTTCTGAGCAGTGCGTCGACCGACATAGTCGACACCGCCGCGGCGCCTTCATTCGGACCAAGCGGTTCGACTTGCTCGCATTCTGCAATGATCAGAGACGACTTGTGACCATCTGGTCCCGCTAGGATTGGGCGGCGACCTCAACGAGCAGGGTTTCGATGATGAGAAGAAGCTTCGCCGCTGGTTGCCTGGTGGTGAGTGTGACGACGCTGGTCGCCTGTGCTGGTAGTTCCACCGATCAGGCTGCGAACACGGCGGTTTCGGCAAAGGCATCGCCCACGATGCCTGCCGGGGCGAACGCCTCGGTGAAGGTGAGCGTCCCGCCGGCGCCGGTGCAGACCGGCGTCGAACAGGTTCGGTTCGATCCGTGTGTGAGTGTGGGCGACGACCTGGTAACCCGGGCTGGATTCGACCCGGCGACTCGCGAAAGATCCACAGAAGAAGGCATTTCCACGTTGTTCACGAAAATCGGCTGCCAATTCTGGCGTGAGACACTCGTTAATGGCGAGAAGTACTCCACCGGCGCGGTGTCGGTGACATCCAGCGACTTGACTCTTGACGATATCCGGAAGAACCCGGGCCACATCATATTCAACTCCGACACGATCGGTGGGCGCGAGGCCGCGCTGTACCGGACTCCGCAGAGTGAAGGCGCTTGCTCGGCGTCGATCAAATCATCCGACGGGATTTTCACGGTTAGCCTGGTTGTTCCCCGCGGTCCGGTTGCAGTGCCTTCGCCATGTGACCAGATCCGCCATATCGCCGAAACGTTCAGCGAATCACTCGACACCATCTAGTCTCGATTTTTCACCGGGTCTGCGGCCCGCGTGGTCGGCGACCGCGCAGGCGCATTCGGAGCCGGCGGTGTGCGGGTTTCATCAGTACAGGCGTAACTCACCCCCATCGCCCTCAGGCCTACACCCTCCCCCGCATCTCCGAAACCGCCTGTCCCCCAACCCCAGTACCGCCGGTCTGCAGCTATTGGCCGACAGCGCGGTAGCCCCTGTCCATTTGACAGACCATGCCCGCACGCATAGGGTCCTCGGTGCGAGTCTTGCGGTGGGGCAATGATGTTCGGCTCCGCTTCTTCGGTGGAAAGAACAGAGCTAGGGCGTTATACGAATGACCGAGACATTTGCAGCGAATCCCAGCGAAATTGCTGGTCTGAGCAATTTCGTCACCTCGATAGCTGGAGACGCCCTGTCGGCGTCCAACTTCGTGGCGAAGGAGGGGAAGGCCGCGGATTGGCTCCACGGACCGATCATCGACACACTGGTTGCCCCTATCAATGATGCGGCCGACTGGATGTCCCAGCGCCACGCGGTGCTCGCAAGTACCACCCTGGACACCGGTACCGAGCTCAATAAAGCAGCCTGGATGTATCACGATCAGGACCAGAAGAACTACCAGGCGCTGAATAGTCACACCTTTTTGGGACCGGTGGGCCCAAGTAAGGGTGGTTCGGAGACCGTTGACGCGGCTACCGAATTCCAAGGAGCCACCGAGGCATACGTCGCACCAGCCACCTACCCGAAGCCGGAATCTTTCGAACTCAAAGCGCCAGTGGCGAACAAAGAGGAGCTTGCGGCTCTTATCGCCGAAGTTTTCCCGGTACTCGGCAGTGTCAACGAGTCTATCAAGAGCATCACTCGCGCGGCGGGAACCGAATATGACCCGCTGGTAACATGCTTGGAGCCGATTCCAGGAAACTGGTCCGAGATCCGCAGGCTCGGTGAGGTTTACAAAGCAGCTGGCAATGGGCTCGAGACATGCGGTAAGAATCTCGAATCCGGGGTAAAGCGGATCGATGGCAGCACGGACGGCAAACCCCATTGGGACGGTAAAGCCTCTATAGCCTTCAACGAGTGGGCGACCAAGCAGGTCGCGGCAATGAAATGGGAAGGCCCGGTCGGCCGAATTGTCAGTGACTGCGCGGGTGCGGTCTCCGACATGATCAGGGATGGCATCAAATTAATCCTCGAAAAGCTGTGGGGGATGCTCAACAAGTATGTCGATTTCGACGACATCAAGGGCGCTCTCAAGTCGGTCGCCAATATCTTGTCCGCAGCCGTCCCAGGTCTCGGAGCTGCCCGCATCGCCAAGTTGGTCGTTGACATCGGTCTGCTCATCAAAGCCGCCATCGACGTGGTCGGAAAGATCAAAGAGCTTGCCGACGCCTTCAAGAAGCTCCTCGACTTCATCAAGGATCCGGTAGGCCAGTTGAAGGAGAATGCGAAACAGAAGCTGGAAGAGGCGATCGCGCCCGTCACCAAGAAAATTGACGACGCGACCCGTGCGGCGGCCGTCGCCAAGGATGTCGAACAAATTTCCCACTACGGCGACACCGTGAACCGCCCCACACAGTCTTATGACGCCGGGTCCGGCTCCGCACCGTGGGAGAACGCGCCATGACGAGACCACAATGGGGCAGCATGCGGGAGCCCGATCTCGACCCCGAGGTGGAGGCCATCGCCCGAAAGGTCATGGACGCGGTAGACAATCTACGCACCGCCACGATCCGCCTCGCCAACATCGACATCGACGAACTCTTCGACGGTCCCACCGAGGTGACCGAGGACTTCATCTCGATGGTCGCCGATATGGACACCGCGTCCCCGGCGCTCAAGGCATACGCCGAACGAGTCGGGAGCGGCGAATGCCGTTGGTGCGACATCGAAACCCTCGCCCGCCCGGTACCACCGGAAGTCACCGAGATGAAGAGCTCGCCGTTGTTCATCTGGAAATGGACCCCGGAACCGCACCAAGCGCCCACACCGCCTCCGGCCCCCACGTGGCCGCCCACCCAGACCCCCACCCGCCGTCCGCGACCACGCGAAACCGTGGTCGGCCCCAGCGACTGGCCGGACGACTTCGAGGAATACCCTGATGATCGGCGCTGGCGCTGAGACGCAGCATGACGTGACTACGCGTTCCGAGGTGCGCCGTTACAGTCGGTGGGTTACTGCCGGTTTGCTTGAGGAGTCGGTATGGGGCGAGCCCGGAAGATGATCGGCCCGATGTCGCTGGTGTGGACGCTGGGGGTCGCGGTAGCCGCAGTGGCCTTCATGGCGGGCGTGCTGAACCTGGGTGTCGCGATAGTCCGGTGGACTGGTTCGCAACTCGCTATGGCGCTGTTTCTTCCTGTGAGCCTATTGCTGGGCATGGGTGGGTGGATGCTCGTGCTGGCTGCGGCATGGCGGCTGCGCCGGAATTACGTGCGGCGAGCGGGGATTGCGATGTCCGCGGCGGTGATCGGGTCGGATCTGCGGTACAAGCACCGTTCGGGCACACTCAGCTGGGATTTGTGGCGGGTGCGGGTCGAAGCCCAGTTCCTGCACCCGGACTCGGGTGCGGATGCCCGCGTGCAGAAGCAGTACTTCTACCCTCAATTCCGCGAAGCCAAAGCGCGAGCACTGGCCGAGCAACTGAGCGTCGGCTCCTCGGTTCCCATTGTGGTCCACAAGAATTCCACATTGTTCGACATTCCCAAACGGCCTGTTTGGGCCGATATCTGGTGACGGTCACTGACGTCCACTGCTGTCCGCCTGCTGATCTCGGGTGTGCTGAACGCGGGTCATGGTGGGCTACGCCGCGTCGGATCGGGGCCAGATCCGGATCATTGACGAATGCTCGCGCTCCACGAACACGCCAAACTACCAGTGCGACCAGAACTGTGGTCCGACGAGGTTGATTTCTGCGGAAGCGCTGACATACTTGCAGACCAGACAGCACGCTTATGTTACAACATTCGGTGTCACCAATAGCTCGTCGGTTCGCCCGTTCAGCAACTCAGCGCACCGGACATGATCGGAATCTCGACGGTTAAGGTAAGCGATAAACTGGCCAGTGCCAACGATCAGCATCGGATTCGCCGATCTCACTCTGCAGAACGTCCTTGGCGCTTGCGCCCAAGTCGGTCGACGGACCATCGAACGTTCGGAGGACAGAGAACCGGCCGGTCTCAGGGCGCACCAGTGGCAGCACATGCCGGCGCACCTCGTCCGCTTGACCAGGTTCCAGCCGGTCGATGAGCGCGTGCAGGTCGGAGTAGTTGTGCGCGGCTGTCACACTTCCAATGCTACGGCAGCTGATTCTCGTGGTCGGCCCGGTTTCGTGGACACAGCGCTCTACAGAAGCTCGATCTGACCAGGCTCGGGCAGCGCGTGTGGGCGTTCGTCCGTATACCAGGCGTACTCGATTCCCCCGAGCCAGCCGTTCTCCACCCATAGACTGACCTCGCCGATCGGTGATCCGTTGCGGTCGGTGACCGCTCCACTGGCGAAGATCCCGTCCGGCGAACCGGATGCTTGCACCGCACCGGGCCGCACTGCCAGATCCACGCTTGGTGAACCGATACCCCCAGGCTGCAACGACCTGCGAATACGGCACCTGCGCCAGGTAGTCGGTGGCGCCGGCGGCGCCCCACGACAGCAGCTTGGTGACGACGCTGGTTTCGAGGTCAGTCAGCGTCCGCGGCTGAATCGGTGTACTACTCATCGGTCTCCTCGGTTATCGCGCTACGTCATGGAGCCATAGGTCGGGCGGCCAGTCGGCGGCGGAATCAGATACAGACACGCCTGCTCGTATCTTTCGAACCCCACTCGGGCATCGAAACACACCCGTTCGGTGAAAATATCGGGGACATATCGGATTTCGCCGAAGGTATCCACAGGATGTCAAGTCGACACGTGCTGCCGTAGTCGTATAGAACTCCGGGAGCGCACATTTGGGCGCAGAGCCGCTTCCGAGGCGACTGTCAACGGCCATCGGTGTGCGCACTAACCGAAAAGGTTCACAGAACTGAATCAACTCAGGGGATCTGTCAGCGGCGGGTGCGGAGGTACTCGTCGTGTTCGCGGTCTTCGAGGTAGTAGCGGTGGGTGAGGGTGGTGAGGCGCGTGATTTCCGCTATCATCGCTGCGGCGTTCATCGGTTTGGCGATGATCGGGTCACCGGTTTTGACGTAGTAGCGGCCGTCCTCGTAGTCCATCCACCAGAATCCGCGTCCGAACGACGGGCGGGCGTCGACGGCGGGGCCCGGCAGCACGGTGACTTCGCCGAGGCCGCGGCGGTCGCGTTTGAAGACGCGGTCGAGTTGCTGGGCGATGCTCACTTCGTGCGCCCGGCGGACCGGCCGTTCCCGGTCGGCAGTGACCTCCGCGCGCCGGACCTCGATCGGCGGGTTGGCACCGGCCTGCGCGTCCGGTAGCGCCGCGACCGCGTTTGCCGCGACTTGGCTTGCAGCGCAATACTTTACGATCACAGCCGCGCCGATATCGGGCATCGGGCCAGGCAACTGGGTCACAGTTGCTCCGGCCGCGCCCTGGACAGCGCCGTGGAACCTGAGGGTGTGAATCAGATCAGGACCACTGAAGCCCTTCGATTCGATCCTCACCTCCGGTTCCAGCAACACGCCCAGAGCCCGCTCCAGCTCGATCGAATGCTTTCCGAGCAGCGCTCCGACCGCCGCGTCCCGCTGCCTGGCCAGATTATCGAAATCCCTGGCCTGTGGGCGGAATTGGATCGGATAGGGCAACCGGTCCCGGCCGTAGGCGGCCAACAGGATGTGGAACTCGAGGCCGCTGAATCGCCACTCACTCATCGGGGTTGCTGCCGATCACCGGTGGCACTGTCCTCGGCATCGAGTCGAGTCCGGTGACTTCCTCGCCGTGCGCCTTGGTGATCAGGTAGTCCTTGACGCCGGAGGTCTGCTCGTCATCCTTGCGCTGTGCCGCGCCTGGCGCCATGCCCGGCATACCGGCCATTCCGGGGCGGCCGGAGCCGGGTGCACCCGAACGCGCTGCCGCGGCCGGTGCCGCCGCGGGCTGCTGCTGTCCGCCGGGGATACTCCGGCCTGGGGCGCCAGGGATACTGGGGGAACCGGGAATACCCGTGGGGCGGCCAGTTGGCGTGCGACCAGTCGGGGTACGGCCGGTCGGTGATCCGGGAGTGCCGGGTGGAGTGACGCCGGGAGCGTTCGGAGTAGGAGTGGTGGTGCTGGGAGTCGTCTGCGGCGTGCCGGGCGCGGTGGACGTGGTCGCCTGCGGGGTTGTCGCGGCCGCGGGAGTCACCGACTCCGGTGTAGTCCCGGCCGGTTGGGTGCCGGGGTCCGGCTGCCCGTTCTGGTTCTCGCTGCCTTTGTCACCCGTACCGGGTCCGGCGCCGTTGTCCGAGCCGGTTGGTCCTGGCACTCCCGGCCCGGACGGCGCGGGACCGGGTGAGTCGCTGATGACGTTCGGCGCCGCCGGAATGACCGGCACTCCATTGTCGGTCTGGTTCGCGACCTGCCAGTACACCGTCTGGAGGATGCGCTGCGCCTCGGCGCGGGCTTCTTCGGTTGTGTAATCGCCCGTCTTCATCACGCCGTCTTGCGGAAGCGTCTTCCCCTTCGGGTCGGGCACCTGCGTGACGCCCGGCATCAGCGTCTGAGTCTGATGCAAGCCGGTGTACATCTCGGTCAGCTTGAAGTGCAGCAGGTGCGCGGCGTGGGTCAACTGCCCCGCGCCGTCACTGTACGTCCGCACCGCTTCGGACGCCTTGCCCGCGGCCTGGCCCGACCACCCGCCCGCGATGGTTCGCTGCACGCTGGCATTGAAGGACTCGGTGGTGTCCCGGAAGGCGGTGCCGATCTTGAACCATGCCTCGGCGGCCTGGAGTACGGTTCCCGGGTTCATGCCAGCCACCCGCTGGACCAGGTCTTCGAGCGGAAGCGTTTCGAACAGCGCGAGATCTTCGTTCGTGATCTTCGGCGGTTCGTAATCCCCGTCGAACTGGTCATTGCCGATGTTCGTGAGGGTGTAGATATTCGCACGATCGCGGTTCCACTGCTCCTGCGCCGCGATGATCCGGTTCCGATACTCTTCGTAGGTCATGACGGGATATCGATTCCGGCGATCTTGTCGGAGTTCGACTGGTCGACGGACCGGAAGTTCTCGATCGCTTTGACGAAAACCTCTCGCATCAGCTTCACCTCATCGATATGCTCTCTGATCCGATTCTGGATCGAATCCGAACCGGTAGAGCCCTTCAATGTAAACTTTTCCTCCAACACCTTCCCCGAAGGGAATCCACCAAAACCAGTGACGGTTTCAATGTTTCTCGTCAATTGCAAGACGCCTTCAAGATTATCGATGTTGCGGTCGCAATCCTGAGCTAGCCCGTTACCGATGTCCGGATCGAGGGATAGTTCACCTACATTAGCGGACGCGAGCAGTTCCTGCCACTTGGAAATACTTCCGTCGGCCATTATTTTCCTCTACCCCTGCGGCAAATGTTTGACTAGATCGCTTGAATGCCTTACGGCTACAATGCACGGATCCTCTTGTCTAGGTTCACTATAGCGACCAAGCACGTCGAACATCACTGTGCCTCCCGGAACCTCGATAGCGACAGTGCAGCCCAGACGTTCCGGATCGCTTGCGCGTCCGAATTGAACTGCGCGATGACCGCCGATACTCAAGGACTTGAACTCATTGAAATCCCGGCGCTCCTCTACCTCCCGCAGAGTCGGAGTCCCCGCGAGAATGCTGAGGCTGTACCAACGTGCCCCTGCCCGCCAAGAGCATGTCTTCCACCCGTCGAACTCGACGCCAGCAGTGCCCTGTTTCTTGCTGGCAGGGTCCAATCCGGTTGCCCGTGCAGCATCGTCCGGCAGCGTGCACGGATCCCACGGAGCCGCGTCCTTAGCGGGCGACGTTTGCACGGTGGAGGCGTTGGCGGTTGCGGACGTGTTCTGTCCGGTCGCGGTCGGCGTCCCGTCAGAACTATTCCCGCATGCGGCTAGCACCAGCGCAGCACCGACCGCCAGAGCGATAGCTCGAAGAGTATTCCCCCTGCTCGTCATCGGCTCCCTCACTGCCGGTGATGGCTAGTGCTTCTGCCCTGGGCCGGACCGGCTCCTCCGCCCCCGTGACTTCGGTCGACTCTACCGTTGGGTTCAGCGAGGCGGCAAGCGCGGCAACGCGCTTCGGGCGGTGATGCGCAGCGGAGCAACCCGCGTGACCGCCCCTATGGCCCGCCGGGCAAACGCCGACGCCCGGTACGCACTTCCGCCGCCATGTCCTCGTAGCCGATGGCCAGTTCGGCGAGGCGTTCCCAGACATCGCCCAGTTCACCGGGGGATGTACTGGCCAGTGCGGCGTATGCGCAGGCGGTGAGCTGGCCCAGGCGGTCGATGACCGCACCCACGGTCTCGGTATGGACCAAGGCCGCGCCATGCGATGGCGGGAGTTGCGCGATAACCCAGCGGTCGATGTCACGGACGAGGCGAGTGCGCAAAAGATCGATCTCGTCGGCGGTGTCGCGGTTCGCGCACAGGCGTCGCTCGTGCAAGCAGGACAGTTCATGGGCGAAACGCAGTAGCGGATGATCATCGGCGATATCGCCCCGGCAGGCCCGCAGAAGTTGGTGTTTGGACGGCAACGGATCGCTTGCGATCATGGCGTGCCCCTCCGGTAGCGATGTGGACCGTTCATCGGCGCACTGCCTTTGCGGCACAATCCAGCAACGTCTCCACAACTGTGGTCATGTTGGGGCGGTAGGGGTCGCGCGGTGGGACCACCCACCGCCGATAACCCGCCAGCTCGTCGGCCGGTCCTGGTAACGCAATCTCACCGCCCGCCGGGACGATCGATGCGCTCAGCCGCATCAACCGCGCCGCAATGACGTGGTCGCCCGCCAACTCTGGTGGCTCCGCCCTGGTCAAGAAGGTCCACCGCTGCGAACGGTGCCAGACGACCGGCCCGCGCAATCCCTGATGGGTAAGCCGGTCACGGACCGATTCTCCCCAGTGCGCAGGCATCGTCACCGCACCCACCGGAACTCCCGCGCGTAGCACGATGCGGTGCGCCTCGGGGTCGACAAAGCACGGCAGTCCACAGGCGTGCCGGTAGTAGTTGGATCGCTGTATGACCTCGGTGGGCGCATGCATCGGTGTACCTCCTGCGGGGCGATCGGTAGTGTGCGCAGGGCCGCTGGCAGGATTCGGATAAACACCAGATCGGAGAACGGAATTGGAGTAGGTTCCCAGCCGGACGCAGGTCAAGCACAGCACTGCTGACCTGCACCACGTCCGAAAACTGGGTAGCCCAATCGCTTCCGTACAAAAGGCCAGAGCGGCCCCCAGTTCGCAGCATCTTTTCACCCAGTACGGGCGGTCTTCACAGTCGAGGTAGGGGGTTTCATCATGGACAGCGGATCAACTTTGCCGAGGCGGCAGCTCGGCCGATACCTGCGCGAGGCGCGGACGGCGCTCAATCTCTCGCAGGAGGGGGTGGCCGAACTGACAGGGGTAAGTTCATCGGTGTTGCAGCGTGTCGAGATGGGCATATCGACACGGATGAAAGTTCATGAGCTACACGCGATATGCGAAGTGCTTGAGATGTCGCGGGAGATGACCGAAGCGATGATCGGGCTACTTCAGCAAGGTGGCGAGAGGAACTGGTGGCACGAATACGGGAACCTCATCCCCGTGAACTTCGATGTCTATGTCGGACTGGAGACAGCTGCGCGGAAGCTGACCACATACCAACCCTC
Organism: Nocardia amamiensis NBRC 102102; assembly: GCF_001612745.1. Classification (GTDB taxonomy): domain Bacteria; phylum Actinomycetota; class Actinomycetes; order Mycobacteriales; family Mycobacteriaceae; genus Nocardia; species Nocardia amamiensis. The sequence goes on from NZ_BDBA01000013.1 coordinate 19,820, forward strand.
TCTGGTACTCGGTCTGCTCCAGACCCCTGAGTACGCCCGCGCTCTCATCGAAACGGCAAACCCCTCCGAGAGCAGTGCTGAACACGGCCGCCGCGTCGAGCTTCGGATGAAACGCCAGACCATTCTCACCAGAAGGCATCGGCCCCTTGTGCTGGATGTTGTGCTGCACGAGGCGGCGGTGCGCAGCCTCGTCGGTGGGCACAAGGTCATGGCCGCACAGATTCGGCACCTTGCCGAGATCGGGAAGCTTCCGAATGTGACACTCCGTATCCTGCCCTTCTCGGCTGGCGCACCCGTCGGTAATCCCATCGGACAGTTCGCAATCCTTCAGTTCGACCAGGACGCCAAAGGCGTGCCGGTCTCGCCTCCTGTCGTCTACCTGGAGACTTTCACCGGATGCATGTTCCTGGAAAGACGGGATGACCTGCAACGGTACGATGACGTGCACGACAGTATTCAGCGGGCGGCGCTGGATGAGACAGAGAGCAGGAGCCTGCTGCGGCAGGTAGCGAAGGAGTTCTCAGTATGACTGCCGACCTATCCGGAGCCAAGTGGTTCAAGAGCAGCCGTAGCGGCACTCACGCCGACTGCGTCGAGGTCGCCTTCCTTCACAACGGCACGGTTGGCGTACGTGACAGCAAGAACCCGACCGGTCCGGCACTGGTCTTCACCCCTGGCGAATGGGACGCTTTCACCACCGGGGTCATGGGCGGGGAGTTCCACCGGCAGTAGCTTCAAATGCGACGAGAGCCCTTGAATCCCAGCAGATTCGAGGCCTCTCGTCCGTCGTCCGCGCGGCTCGGGCGGGGTTGGCACCTGTGGATTCGGGTGCCTACCGCCGCCGAGCGTCGAACAACCAATGAAACCACGGCTCGATTGCCGCCGGATTTCTACCGGCTCTGGAGCTCGGCCACGGTCAGTCATCTCGGTACCGCGCTCGGCACCGGGGCACTGCCCTTGGTCGCGATCCTGATGGTGCATGCGTCGGATCTGCAGGTGACGATGATGGTGGCGCTATCCGGGGTCGCCGCCGCGGCCGTCGCACTCCCGTTGGGGCCGTTCGTCGAGTTCCGCCGCAAGCGCGCGGTGATGGTACACGCCAACCTGGTGTCGTTCGCCGTGCTGGCCGGTGTCCCGCTGGCCGCCTGGCTGGGTGTGCTGAGTTATGCGCAGTTGTGCGTGGTGGCGGCGATCAGCACCCTGTGCAGCATCGTGTTCAACGCCGCCAACGGTGCCTATGTGAAATCGTTGGTGCCCGAACAGGTTCGGATACGTGCCAACAGCCGACTCGAAACGATGTTCTGGACGGTCGCTACGATCGGCGCCCCGATCGGCGGCGCACTCATCTCGATGTTCGGCGCCACCGTCACCGTCCTCATCGACGCCGTCAGCTATCTGCTGTCCGCGCTTGGTCTACGCAGTATCACCACCCCCGAACCCACACCGGATCATCAACGCCCCGAACATCATTGGGCGACCGAGATCCGCAGCGGATGGACTTACATCTTCACCCACCCCGTCCTATACAGGCTGTTCTGGAACGCCATGCTCTTCGGCGGTGCCCTTATGCTCACTAGCCCGCTGATGGCGCTGCTGATGCTTCGGGAGTTGCACTTCGCCCCCTGGCAGTACGGCCTGGCGCTCGGCCTGCCGACTCTGGGCGGGCTGCTCGGCTCGCTATGCGCACCGAGGCTGGTGGTCCGGTTCGGCGACCGCGCGGTGCTGCTCGGCTTCGGGACCTTGCGCACCTGCTGGCTGGGACTCATGCTCGTCGCCGGACCGGGCACCGCTGGACTGATCATTATCACGACCGCCGACAGCCTGCTGCTGTTCTGCGCCGGGGTCTTCAACCCGGTCTTCAGCACCTACCGCATGAACGCCACCACCGACGATCACATGGCCCGCGTCGGCGCCGCCTGGTCGATCAGCGCCAAGACCTTCCAACCCGCGTTCATCGCCGCTGGCGGCCTGCTGGCAGCCACGACCAGCACCCGCACCGCCATCGCCTGTGCTGCGGTCACCTTGCTGGCAAGTCCACTGCTGCTGCCGTGGCGAGCTCTACCTCATGCCGACCTCGCGCGACGGGCCAACCATCACTGAAGGATCAGCGCCAGAGTGTGTAGCTTTTCGGTCACGCGCATTCGACCACGTACGTTCCAAGCCGACGACGCGCTCGAGGTCCTACCCGAAGACTTCCTCGTACCACCAGCGAGCGGGGTCGCTGAACCAGGGTCCGACCCGGTCCGCATCGAGGACTCGTAATTCCTTCAGGTCGATGTTGTAACTGCGGTAGAGCGCAACGATTTCGCGCAATCCGTCTTCATCAACGGCGGCGAGATCGACGGTGAGGTACAAGGTGCGCACTCTTCCTTGGTACGACTCGACGCAAGGGATCTTGTCGAGCCACCCGAAGAAGGCCGCCTCGTCCTGCGGCGAATAGTAGGTGACGCCGGTGGCCTCGAGAACCACGTTGCCGGTGCCGTTCATCGCGACTTCCCGCCTGGATACAAGTTCGTATAACCTCCATTCTTCTCTTGCACGTCCCAGTGCGGGCCGCCATGCGCGGTCGAGCCCTGGCCGGTCGGAACCCACACCCTGCCATCGGCATCCAGCGGACCGGGGCGAGGTCCGGTGCCGGTGTCGGCGGCGACGATTCCGCCGACGATGGCGCTCGTGATGTCGATATCTCGTTTTGCCGCAACACATGTGGGGTTTGTGGGCGGATAGAAGCGAAGTCGCGGGCCCTCAAAGGGTTCGCTGTCCTCGAGAAACGTGTTGACGTGAGATGTTCGCGATGACTGGCTGACACGATGAACTAGGCTGGGTCGCGCCGGACGAGAGTCGAGTTGGAGTGGGGGAATCGTTGTGTTCGAGGTCAATACGGAGAGCCTGCGGACGGCGGCGCAGGCATTGGCGGTGTTGCCTACAGAGATAGACGGAGCTGCGTCTTTGGGCGCCGACCAGGTCGACGGGAAGTTGAATGGATCCGCGGTCGGGCACAGTATCGGGCAGACGACCCCGTTGGCGGCCCAAGCGCGCGAAACGTTGAAAGCCCGGTTCACCCAGTTCTCGCAGCTTCTCGAGCATGCGGCGAGCACCTACCGCGACGACGACATGGCGGCCGCCTCCCAGCTGGCCGCGGTGACCGATCTGATCCCGACCGGTGCCCGCGATGGTAACTAGAGCGACACCCGCACCGGGGGCCGTGCTGGGCTGGGACGTCTCGGCGCTGGCCGACATCGCGGACAGGTCCAACCAGATCGCGGACGTGATCCTGAAGACGTCGAACTCGATGCATTCCGTTATCCGCGACCTGCCGTGGCAGGGACAAGCCCGCGATGCGGCCGAGAACAAGGCCGACCGCGAGCAAATGCAGATGCGCACAATCGCCGCAGCGTTCTACGACCTCGGTACCGCCTGCGCGGGCGCTGCCCGCGACATGGGGTACCCGCTGGCGGAGATCAAAACCATTTTCCAGCATTACGTCACCTCACCGGTCACGGTCGCCGACGACTGGAGCATCACCGGTGTCGATGACTGGAGTTCGGAAGCGGGCACGCAGCTCGCACGGCTGAACGGCCTGGTGTCGGCTCTGGCGGCGGCCGATGCCCAGTGGGGCGCGAAGATCGCCGACGCCAACGAGAGACTCCAACTACTCGAGTCGACAGAGATCCTGTTCCAGGCCGCCAATGACGGTCTCGCCCAACCGCCGGGCGGGTGGAGCAACGATCCGGGCATGAGGATGGCTCAGGAAATCGCCTACGGTCACGCCTGGGGCAAGCACCGCAAGGACTTCAAGGGAATGACCCAAGATGAGCTCGCGGAGAAGGTTTATCAGATCATCCAAGGTCCACAAATGGAGCGACTGGGCAAGGACAAAGTCGGCAACCCCGTCATGATGAGCTACGACGGGTTCATCGTCATGATCGACCCCAGCACTACTGATCACGGCACCGTCTACCGGCCGGATGATCCATTGGGCGAGTTCATCCGCCTCACCAACCAGACGACGGATCCATCACTCGACCCTGGCCGAGTTCCCGGTGGCACCGGAGGGACGCCTCCCGGAAAACCTGGCGGTAATCGGTAAGCAGTGACAACGACTTCAGGAGAGATACCGTTGGAATTCGATATGTCGAAGCTGACGCCCGCGGAACGCGATTTCGTGGACGGGGCTCTGGCCAGCTGGGTCGGAGTATCGGCAAGCGCACCGATTCCGGTGCGCGCACTCGGTTTTACCGACCGTGGCCGGTTCAAGGAGGAGACCATCAGGCTCCGTCGTGCGGTCCACGACGGAGCCATGCTGACCGATGTCGAGACCGCCAGGGTGCTGTTCCTCAGCGAACTGGCCTTCGGCAGCGACCTGTTCGGCGCGGGCGTCGAGTTCCAACTCGTCAACGCGATACGTGACACCGAAGCGATCACGATCCTTCGCTCCCTGCAACGGAAGCTCTATACCCGCGCCGGCGCCGAAGCGCTGTTCGTGCCTGAGCTCTACGCACCCGAATAAGCCCGAACCACAAGATGGGACAGCTCGGAGCGGCACCAGTGTAACCAACCGCGGAACGACCCACAGTTCGTCCCTGTCCAGACCGGGGTCGTAGTCGTGGAGTTCGGGTCGTAGGAGTCAGGCGCAGGCAGATCGCTGGCGCCGGACTGTCGGGCACGGCGGCGTATGCAGTCCGGTCGTCCTCCGATCCAGCCACGGCGCGATCAGCTGGTCCAGGTGCGCGGTGAGTGTTGCGTACTGGGAACGCGCGAAGCGCACACGCATGGCCGGGATTGCAATCCCCATGAAGTGGAATGCCGACACGGCTGATGCCGCTCGGCGACGGCCGAGCGGCACCGCACCGAATCATCAGATGCGTTGCCGCTGCCGGGTACTCAGCGCAGCAGGGCGAAGAACGCGCGGATGTCCGCGACGTGCGTGTCCGGGCATTCCATCGCCACGAAGTGGTTGCCGGTATTGCCCTCCGGCCAATGCACGATGGTGTGGTCCTGTTCGGCGAGCCGCCGCATCAGCGCGGAACCGCCGCCGTACGTGCCGGTGGGCACCAGTTTCTGACCCTTCGGCCAGGCGAAACCGCCGTCGCTGAGACCGTTGTACATCGGCCAAGACGATGAGGCCGCGGTGTTGGTGAACCAGTACAGGCTGATGTTGGTCAGCAGGTGGTCACGGCTGATCACGTCCTCGACGCGGTCGGCGAGCGGGGCGAACTCGGTGAACTTCTGCATCAGCCAGCCGAGTAGACCCGCCGGGGAGTCGGTCCAGGCGTGTGCGAAGGTCTGCGGCGCGTAGTGCAGCAGTACGTGGTGGTCCAGGCCGCCGGTCATCCAGGTCTGCATGAGGTCCCACTCGGCGCGTTCGTCCGGGGTCATGGTGGGCACGTCGGCCTCGGTGGGCATCCCGATTCCGCCGTCGAGGTGCACGCCGATCACCCGGTCCGGCGCGGCAATGGCGAGTTCGGGCGCAACGTAGGCGCCGAGGTCGCCGCCCTGGGCGCCGAAGCGCTGGTAGCCGAGCCGGTCCATCAGGACCAGCCACATCTCGGCTACCTTCCCCGGCGTCATGCCCGGTTCACGCGGTCCTTCGGAGAACGCGAAGCCCGGGACCGAAGGGACCACGACGTGGAAGGCTCGCGCCGGGTCGAGACCGTGCGCGCGCGGATCGGCCAGCAAGCCGATGGTCTCGGTGAATTCGACGAACGAGTTCGGCCAGCCGTGGGTGAGGATCAGCGGCGTGGCGTCCGGCTCCGGCGAGCGCACGTGCAGGAAATGCACGTCGAGGCCGTCGATGTTCGTGATGAACTGCGGGAACTTGTTGAGCGCCACTTCCTGCGCACGCCAGTCGAACTCGGTCCGCCAGTACTCGGCCAACTCGCGCAGGTACTCGACCGGCACACCGCGATCCCAACCCGTGCCGGGCAGCTGGGCCGACCAGCGGGTGCGGGCGAGCCGGTCATTCAGGTCGTCCAGATCGGCCTGCGGGATCTCGATGCGGAACGGGCGGATGTCGGTGTTGCTGGTCATCGGTGCGGCTCCTTGCCGGTCGTCCTGCGGAACAACCACGACATTAGGAAGCATCTAGGACTGTTCAGGTCCTATATTTCTGCGATTCTGGATTTCGTGAACGACACCCCCGCCCGATTGCTCCGCCTGCTGTCGCTGCTGCAGACTCCGCGCGAATGGCCGGGCAGCGAACTGGCCGAACGCCTCGGCGTCACCGACCGCACGGTGCGCCGCGATATCGACCGCCTGCGCGAACTCGGCTATCCGGTGGCCGCGACGCTGGGCGCGGCGGGCGGCTACCGGCTGGTAGCGGGCGCGGCCATGCCGCCGCTGCTGGTCGAGGACGACGAAGCCGTCGCCATCGCGGTCGGGTTGCGCGCCGCCGCCGGGTCCGCCGTGGCCGGAATCGAGGAAGCCTCGGTCCGTGCCCTGGCCAAACTGGAGCAGGTGCTGCCCGCGAAGTTGCGGCGCCGGGTGCGCGTCCTCGGCACCGCCCTTGTCCCGTCCACCGGCCACGGCCCCGCGGTGGACCCGGAAGTACTCGCCACACTCGCCGCGACCGTGACCAACCGGGAACGGGTGCGTTTCGCCTACCGTGACGAGGCGGGCACCGAGACCCGGCGCAATGCCGAGCCCATGGGCCTGGTGCCCGCGCGGCGGCGGTGGTATTTGCTCGGCTACGACCTCGACCGCGCCGACTGGCGGGTCTATCGCGTCGACCGGATCTCCCGTCCACAGCCCACCGCCGCACGGTTCACCCCGCGTCCACTGCCCGCCGCCGACGCCGCCGCGTATGTCGCAGGACGCCGAACCGACTGGGGCACCCCGGTGTTCCGGCTGCGATTGACCATCCGAGCGCCCGCCGAGCGAGTCGCGGGCCGGCTGGGCGACGGCGAAGGCGAGGTCGTCGCGATCGACGCGGACTCCTGCCGGGTCGATACCGTGCGCGACGATTCGCCGGAATGGTTGGCGCACAGGCTACTCGGGCTCGGCGTCGACTTCCAGGTGCACGAACCACCGGAGCTGATCGAGCGACTGCGCGCCATCGCAGAACGGATCGACCGCGCGGTGACCGCGACCCCGGGGCGGCGCACCGGCGGCAGACCAGCTCGGTAAGCGAATACCTGCACACGACTCGTGCCGAACCGTCAGGCAGACCAGCTCGGTAAGCGAATACCTGCACACACTGGTGCCGGACCGTGGGGCAGGCCCGTCGCCACGATGACGGGCCGACGACCGACGTGCTGCCGTGTACGTGGACTTCGATCACGTGGTGCGGACTACTCTGCCCCAACGACGCACGTCCCGCGTCCGGTCGCCCCAGCCGATGCCGATGGTCCGCGCGCCGATCTGAACCTTGCGTACCGAATCCGGCGAGTTCAGGTCTGCTGTTGTCGCTTCGTCATGATCCCGTCGAGCACCTTGCCGGACAATCGGCCGAGGGTTTCCAGCTCCTCCTCGGTCAGCGGCGCCGCCAGCATTTCCGCGAGGACCGAACCGTAGACGCGACGGGCATTGCGCAGCGCGACACGCCCCTCGGGAGACAGCATGGCTCGCACCTCGCGGCGGTTGCGCTCCACCGGTCCACGGACCACCCACGCGCGTTTCGCCAATCGATCCACGATCCGCGTCAGCCCGCCGGGGGTGACGGCGAGCGCCTCCGCCAAATCGCTCATCCGCAGGCCAGCCGGATCTGTTGCCAGCCATGCCATCAGGTCGTGCTCGACGAGCGAGCACGCGGCCTCCGCGGCGAGGCGGGCGTCCAGCCGCTGTCGCACCGCGGCATGGACCAGGTGGAGGTTGCGCCAGCTGAGCATGGCGGGGCTCGGTCGGCTCATGCCGGACAATGTAGCCGATCCCGGAATAGTTTCCTCGACAAGTATTGCTGAGGAAAGTAACATCGGGCGCATGGCGTTCGAAGGCAAGCGCGGAACCCATGGCCGCCGCAACCAGTCCGCCGGGCCGGTCACTCGATGGCTCAGCAAACGGATGATGAACTGGCATCGGCGCAAAGGCGGGAAGTTTCAGGGGATGGACGTGCTCGTCCTCACCACAAAAGGAGCCAAGACGGGACAGGAGCGGCAGACCGCGCTTTCCTGGTTCCCGGATGGCGAGGACGCGTGGCTGATCGTCGCGTCGGCGGCCGGAGCTCGAGGTAATCCCGCGTGGTTCCACAACATCGCGGCGCACCCGGACCAGGTCTGGGCCGAGTTTCCCGGTCGCACGATTCGCGTGGTGCCTGCGCAACTCACCGGCGCGGCCAGAGCGGCCGCCTGGGAGCGGATCACCGCGGCACAGCCGCGCTACGCGAAGTATCAGCAGGCCACCGATCGCGTCCTCCCGGTCGTTCGCCTGGTTCCCGCCGAAGAGGGATGACCCACGCCCATTCCGCAGCTCCGAAGGGCCCTTGCCTGGCTGTCCGGTGTACGTCGCCTGCGGCTGCGCGCTTTCGGTGACCAGTGCCGGACCGGTGCGCTCCAACGGACGAAGACACGTTGTGTCCGGATCTGTGGGTAGGAAGTCCTTGAGTGGTCACGCGGGCATGAAGAGACTTGTCCACAAGGATTTCCACCAGCGAAGAGGGACGCGTATGACGGACAACGGAATCACCTTCATCAACGTCTTCGAAATACCCGCCGACGAGATCGATGAATTCGTCGAGAACTGGCACGAACGCGCGAGGATCATGCGCGAGGCGCCGGGTTTCCGTGAAGTACGCCTGCACCGGGCGCTCCTGCCCGATACCCGATTCCAACTCGTCAACGTCGCGCACTGGGACAGTGCCGAAGCCTGCGAGGCCGCCGGAGCGAACCCGGTCGTCCTCGAATCGGTGGACGCTGCCAGAAAAGTCGCCAGCGCAAACCCGGCCCTCTACCAGGTCGTAGCCGAATACCTGTGATCTCGTGCCCGAAACCTCGGCCATGTCCTCTTATCATCGAGCCGCCTCGAGCGTGAACCGAGTAGCGCGCCTGTGACAGTGGGCGATCTCGGTGGCACGATCGTCATGCGCGTGGACCGCGGAGGAGGGGCGTGATGTCGAATCAGCATCAGCCGATGTCGTTCTCGATCGAGACAGAAAGGTTGTCCCTGCGCCTGCGCGGCCCGGAAGACACGGAATGCACTCTGCGAGTGCTCGGTGAGCGTGACGGCGGCACGACTGCCACTTTCGCCGATGTGCGAGGGAGCCTGATCCGTCAGCGGGTTCGGGCAATGGAGGACGGTTTCGGCTTGCTCTCGGTACGGCGCCGAGCCGAGCAGGACCGGATCGGCTATTGCGGCTTGATTGTCGGGCGCGGCAGCTTCGATGAGCCGGAGATCGCCTACGAATTACTTCGCAGTGCGCAGGGTCAGGGCTATGCGACGGAGGCAGCCCGAGCGGTTGTCGAAGCGGCGTTCGCGACCGGTCGGCGACGCCTGTGGTCGACCGTACGGGTGTGGAACCAGCCGTCATTTCGAGTTCTGGAGAAGATCGGTTTCCACCGTCACCACAGTATTTGCGATGAACGAGGTGAGCTGGTCTACCTGATGCGCGATGCCTGAACCGTGCGAGATCAGCAGTACCACCATCGGGCCATCAGCAAGTCAACTATCCCAGCCCGAGGCAGACGGGCGAGAGTGTATGCGACGTAGTGGTATTCGAGCAGCGCCGGACCTGGTACCGAGTGGTCAGTCCGAGGCGTTACGCGGGCGCGGCCGGGGGCCGATCTGGTCGAGCAGTGCGTTGACCTCGTCCGGGAAACCATTGGTGACCGGCTTCGGGTTCTTGTTCGGAAACCGGCGAGAGACGTGCTCCTCGGCGGCCGATCCCGGTAGCACGTAGACGGGTTCCTCTTTGTTCTGCAACGGACGCACGACCTCGTCGAGGTGTCCCTTCCGGTCGTCGAGGAAGGCGCCGATCACGTCCTCGCCGGCCGGGCAGACGGCCATACAGTAACCCGCCTTGTAGCTGGGTTTGAACGACAGGCTCTGCCACATCGAGAACGACTCGCCCGTGGTGACGCGTTCGCGATACTCGTCGCGGTCAGCGCTGTCGGCGATGGTTTCGGCCCAATCGGTGAAGCCGCCCATGAACTCTCGATAGTTGTGCGTGTAGCACGCCTGGAAGTCGAAACCACCATCGTTGGTGATCGCACCGACCGGGCACGCGGACACGCACAGCTTGCACTCGAGACACGGGTTGAACTCCAGGGCCGCGCTCGGCTCGTCTACTACGGCATCCGTGACGACTGTGCCGAGCAGGATGAAGTTGCCGAATTTCGGGTGAATGACGTTGCGGTGTATACCCATGACGCCCAAGCCCGCGGCCTGCGCTACCACCTTGTGGGCGATGACCCAGATGCGCCCGGGGAACTGATGGACCTCCATCGGGTATCCCGGCGCGGGGTAGACAGCGCGGTAGCCGGCATCTTGGAGCGCCCTGGTGATACGGCGCGACACTGCGTTGGTTTCGTCGTCGGCATGGTTGAACTCGGTATTGGCGAGGCTGCGCAGAGGACTGCGCAGATTGTCGCGATTCATCCGGACACAAAACGCCACGAATGTACGGGCCGTGGGCAGAATCCCACGCGCGTGCTCGAATTCTGCCGCCACCCTCGGATCGTCGACCGGGACGAAGCCCACATCGTCCGCGCCCGCGGCGAGGCAGATCTCCCGCAGGCGTGCGGTGGTCACGACCGGATCAGGCGTCGTCCGCGCCCGCTCGGTCATCCGTTTGACGGTCGGGTGGTCGGCAAGCCGCCGCCTCGTCGGTTCCTGGTCCGTCGACATCGGTCCCTCCTGATTCCACGAGACCGGAACGGCCTCACCAAGTTAGACCCCGGCAGTCACCGAAACTCATCGCCGGCTTGCGTATCCGTCGACGTCCAGAGACACACCAACACGTGACCGTCCGCTGGACCGCATCCGCGTATCTCGTTGGACGGCCGTCGTTCCGGAACGTCACTTACCCTGCTCCATCGCCGAGAGCGCACTAGGTTGGGATTCGACGTTCGGGCAATCACGACAACCGATGGAGCTGAGTATGGCGTTCGGAGCGGTAGCGCGCGGATTCAACGCCGGGTTCATGGCACTCACCAAGGCGCCGTGGATCGGGCCGCTGGTGGGCCGGAACATCACGGAGGTCACCTACATCGGCCGGCGATCCGGGCGGACGATCACCACACCGGTGGCATTCCGGCGCTCCGGCGACGAAGTCACGATCAATGTGGCCCTGCCGGACCGGAAGACGTGGTGGCGCAACTTTCTCGGCGCGGGCGGGCCACTCTCGCTGCGGCTGGATGGCGTCGAACGATCTGGGCATGCCGTCGCCCGCCGCGATGACAAGGGCCGCGTCAGCGTCCAGGTCCGCTTGAGCGACAGCGAATAGCCTGCGGCAATCCCGTTTCGCGGCGGCAACGCAATACCCGTCGACTGCGGCGTGGCCCGGCCTCCGTGCGAGACCGGGCCACATGCGTCAGCCGAGTGGCAGCTCCAGGGCGGCGGGGGCGCCCTCGGAGGAGCTGATGGTAATCGTCGAGCCGATCGTATTGGCGGTGGAATAGAGGGGGTCCATACCATCGATGACCAGCATCAGCCGGTGACCGTCCGGCACGTCGTAGGCGGCTGCCTGCAACTCCCAGGCGACGCTGTCGGGCATGCCCGGTTCGAGGGTCTTCGGCTCGTGCGTGATGATCCGGCCGGTACCGTTTTCATCGACATCGAGCAGGTAGGCCACCACCGTCGCGGACTTCGCGGCGCTCTCGACAGTCACTTGCAACCGCGGGATTCCGCGAATCCGTCTGGCTACGCCACTGTTCGATCCGTCCAGCGGCTCGGTCGACCAGACCAGGGCATGGCTGCGGTCGATGTCGTTCGTCCGGTAGAGCTTGGGGTTGCCGGACCACTCCTCCTGGCCGGTCGTCACGAGCTTGTCCATCGCAACGACCTCGGGCTCGTCGCCGACAGTGAAGCTGCGCCGCCAGCCGGATGTGTCGTTCCCGATCAGCGCTCCGTCGCCGCCTTCGCGCTCATCGGTCAGGCTCAGTGATTCGAAATCTTCGGTGACCTCGCCCCACGACGCCCGCTCCTCCCGCCGTGCCGGCTCGATGATCACGTTCTGGCCGTCTGCCGGGGTCGTCACGTAGGTGAACATGACCTGGTTGCTGATCTGCGGCCAGCTGTCCACGCCGTTGTCGTCGCCTTTGAGGTAGTGGTCGAGCCAGGCATACGCCTCCGACAGCGGCAGATTCGGCCCGGCGCCCGGCGCGGGCGGAGCGATCAGGCCAGGGCCTTCCGGGGCCGCGTGATCGCCGATCCACATGTTCAGCCGTTTGGGTTCGCGGAGCTTGTCGAAAGTTTCCAGAACCTGATTGACGGGGAAGAGTCCCTCATGCCAGGTGTTGGAAAAGAGAGTCGGAACGGCACGGGTGTCGCCATCGATGTAGGTCTCCGGCGAGCGCTCGGTGCCCCAATCCACGACGTCTTGCATTTCCCGGCCCTCGGCGAACTTCGCCAGGATATCCAGCGCCTCGTCGTCGAACTTGTCCTCTTTCGCACCCCCGGTCAGGCTGACCAGCGCCTCGACGGCCCGGAGGTGGCGGGTGCCGTTGTCGAACAGGCTGGTAGCGAGGTTTCCCCAGGTACTGAGGGCGACGACCACGTCGACCCGGTCGTCGTGTGCGGCCACCAACTGGCTGATGCCGGAACCGTATGACTCGCCCATGAACGCGACGCCGCTGGGGGCGCACGCGGCTATCGCGTATTCGAGCACCGTTATGCCGTCCGTGCGGTCCAGTCGACCGGCGACATGGACAGTGCCTTCGGACGTGCCCAACCACGGCAGGTTCGTGCCCGGCACCGATGACCAGCCGATTCCGCGTGGGGTGTAGGCCAGCACGTGGTAGCCCTTGACCGCGAGCGTGAGGTACGCGTACTCGAACAACGGCCACCCCACCGGCGTCCATCCAGCAGGAATGATCACCAGCGGGCACGGCCGTGTCGTGACCTGCCGCAGCATGTGCGCCGACAGGCCGGTCCCATCTTCGGCCTCGATACGCGGAAACGTCGGCACAACAAAGTTCAACGCCTGATTCACCAACTCGCCCACGTCGTCGGGCACCAGTCCCGCGCCACTGCGTTTTTTGACCGCAGCCACCAAATTCGAAGCGAAATGAACAGCTTCCGGGCGAACCGCGCCCTGATCATCCCAAGCCCCTTCGACGGAGATCCGAGCGACCTCTTCGGACGTGATTCCGATGACCGAATCGCCTTGCGACATACGATTCCTTCCTGCCAGTTATGGAAACTGCATCCGGTCCATAGCTTGACATGTCACATGATGAATTCACGGGATTCGACGATGTATGCATTTCGGCGAGACACGTAGCCCACCAGTACGAACGCCCCGACAACATCCCGCGGATTCGAAGAAAGCCTCGTCCAGCGGTTCAGTCCGAATCGAAACGAACTCGAATTCTGGAACAGCCAGGATCAACGAACCGGCGCGAAGAAAACCACTCGCAATATCCGGAGTTGACCGATTTTCCCGGCAAGGCAGCCTGACACACATTCGGTATCCGAGAAAAACATCTCCGGAGCCTCGCACCCACCCCGCTATCGATGCGGACAGCCGACCACCGATATCCGATACCTGTCGGCCAGTTGATCAGTGGGACAAGCGGATTCGCAGGATCGTGCCGACCTCGGTACTTGCGAGAAGTTCATCGGGGCTGCCGGGAACCGCGGTGACAGCGGTCATGGGCTGGCCGTTGAGAACGGCGCACGCGGCGCCGGTGGCGGGATCGACGCGAACCAATTGGCCTGCGAGTGTCGTCACATAGAGGACGCCCGCCTGGTCGACGAGGAGATCGTCGGCGAAATCCGGCAGGCCGGGCAGCGGCGAGGACAGGTCGGCGACGGCGCTGCGGGCGGCGGGCGCGGCGAGCGGGATGCGGATGATCCGGCCCAGCGGGCCGCCGTTGGCGGTCACGTAGAGCACGCCGTCGTGGACGGCGGCGCCGTTGGCGGCAGGCCCGGCCACCGCCTCGCTCCACGCGGCGTCGACAACTCCGTCCGGACGTACCTTGACCACGCCGGAAAGGGTCGCGACATAAAGGTTTCCGGCCGGGTCGAATGCCGCGCCGTTCGGCATCGTGAAGCCGGAGACGAAGATCTCCGGCTTCGGCGCGGCCGCGCTCGGATCGAAGCGGATCACCCCGCCGGGGCGGACGACGCTGACCGGCGCGTCACCGTAGACGACGTAGAGCAGTCCATCCGGGCCGAGCCGGACCGCGCCGGGGAATTCCACCGGAACGGTCGCGGTCAGCGTGCCCGCGGCGTCGTAGCGCTGGACCTCGTTGCGGTACAGCCGGGAAACCCACAGATTGCCCTGCGCGTCGTACCCCAGGTTCTCCGCCCAGTCGAGCACCGGCAGCCCGGCGGGCACCGCGGTAGCCGCCACGGCGGGCGCACAGGAAGCGACCGGCGGCGCGGCGGTGGCGACCGGCGCGAACGCTCCGGCAACGGCAACCGCCGCGGCGGACAAGAGCAAGGCCCCTGGACGGCAGAAGGTTCGCAACGGGCACCTCGGACTCGGGATAAGGGGCGGGTCGCCGCGCAGTGTAACCGCCTTTCACCGGAAATTGTGCGGTCCCATCAGCGACACGATCTTTGGCACTATCGGTGCATGCCCTTCTTCGACGGCGCTCGCGGCCGGATGCACTATCGGCGGTGGCCGATAGAGAACGCGCTGTACAGCGTCGTCTTGTTACCCGGAATCGGTCAGCACAGCGGTCACTATCACCGCTTCGCCCGCGCCATGAACTCCGCCGCGGCCGAGGTGTGGGTGTTGGACACCGCCGGACACGGGCTGAGCGAGGGCGACCCACGACGGCCGGGCAGCTTGGTCGAACTGGTGGATGACGCGACGCGGTTGGTCGAGTTGGTCCGGGCTGCGCAGCCGCGGCCGGTGATCTTGATGGGCCACTCGCTCGGCGCGGTCACGGCGCTGGCCATGCTCGGCGCCGCGGTGCCGGATCCAGCGGATTCGGCCGCGTCCGCGTCGGACTACCCGCTGCGACCCGCCTTGCCCGCGCGGGAGCTGGCGGGACTCGTACTGTCCGGCGTCCCGAAGCGCGCGCTCGGCGGTGGAGCGCCAGGCGCGCCGGGAACGCCGCTGCCACGCGAACTTCCGGTGCTCGCGGTGCACGGTGTGGATGATCGGCGCGCACCGATCGATGCGATCAGGGTATGGACTAGCCGCCACGAATCGGTAGATTTGCGTGGGTACACCGATGCAGGGCACGACCTGCTGCACGAGCCGGTGCACGCGCGGGTCACTGCCGACATCGCGAACTGGATACACGATGTCGTAGTGGGGCTGGCACGACATCACTGAACCGAACACGCTCTTCGGATGAGGAAGGGGGACGGCGACAGATGCCATCGCAGGAGAACGGGTTCGGCGGAGAGCCACCCGCAGAGGTCACGGCGCCCGGTATCGACGTCGCCGCGCTGAACCGGGCGGTCGACGACGGCTCGCTGTGGATCGACGGCCTGCTGGTCGCCGACGGCGCACACGAACGGTGCGCACGGCAGTACGAGCAGCTCGCCGACCGGGTAGAGGCACAGCTTCGTATTCTGAGCGCAGCCACGTCGCTGCCCGGTTTCGGCGGATTCGCCTCGGGTGACGCGCTGCGCGGCGGTTTCGAGCGCAAGGCCGACGGAGCGATCGCCCGGCTGGCCGAATACGCCACCGCCGCACGGGAACTCGCGCAGACCTTCCGTGCCGCCGCCGCTGCGTACCAGAACGCCGACCAGGCGCTCGCCGTGGCGGTCGAGCGGATCGACGTGACAGGAGCCGCTCATGCGTAAGATGCCGCGCGCCGGTGAGCGGGCCACACACCGGCGCACCGACCCCGCCTACTCGCCCAACGTCGAGGTCTTCGACAACCTCACCCATGCCGAGATCCACGCCAAGGTCCAGCTGATGCATCCCGGCGTACTCGCGGGTGGGCAGCAGGCCTGGGGCGACGCCGCGGCGCAGCTCGCCGACGCGATCTTCCAGGCGCACAACGAGATTCGCGCCACGATCGCCGATGGCTGGCGCGGAGCCGCCGCCGAGAACGCGGACGCGGTGGTGCGCGTGTTCGAGCAGAGCGGCCAAGACCTCGCCGACGTCTTCGCCGAGGTCTCGCAGCGCCTCGGACAGGCGAGCGACGCGGCGGAGGCGCTGCGTGCCGCGGTATCCGAACCCGCCGACAGCACGCCGGATCTGGGTGCGGCGCTACTGGATCCGGACCAGGCAACCAGCAATGTAGAGGGCCAGAAGGCAAGCGAGCACGCACGTCAGGATGTCGTGCGCGCGATGAACGATATCTACGCGGGCGTGTTCATCCGAACCGGCACCGACGTGCCCGCGTTCCCCGACGAGCTGGACGACCCGGCATCCGCCCCGTCCACTGCCGCACCGGCGAGTAGAATCACCGGGGTCGACTCGATTTCCCTTGACACACAGTCACTTTCGCTCGAAGGCGCCCCGCAAGATCTCAGCCGGACAGCGGGACCGAGCTCGAGCACGGCGCCAACCGCTCAGCCCCTCACCGACGACAACCCGACGACAACCGCGGGAGTCACACCGACCGGCACCCCCATCGCGGGCGACGCTCCGACGACCACGCCCCGCGTCGTACCCGCCGCCGAGACGCCGATCTCGACGGTCCCGGCCGCGTCCGGAATCCGCGCCGTTCCCACCATGAGCGCATCC
>NZ_BDBA01000014.1 GCF_001612745.1 Nocardia amamiensis NBRC 102102
CGAACGCCGCGAGCGCGCGAGCCGTGCCCGTCGACGACGAAGACGACGAATTCGACCTGGACGACCTCCCGACCTTCCTGGAGCCCTCCGACGACGGCGGTGAACTCATCGGGTCGATGGATCCGACCACGCCGCCCGTGCTGGGCGAATGGGCCGAGTACGAGTGAACTGGACGCTGACCCCGGACCAGTTCGCGCTGGCTTGGTCGCGCACCGACGGCGATCGAATCCCCTATCCCCTCGCCGTGCGCCTGTCCGCACGCGACATCGGCGAGCGCGCAGCGCAACTGCCCGCACTAGAGCGCTGGTGCGATGACGTACTGGACGCGGATCTGGAAGCCGCGCTGCGCGTTCTCGCGCAACCGGAGCTGCGGATCGAGGTGTTCGGTCAACGCGATTCGGCACCGGCCCTCCCGGCCACCGCTGCGCACCGGGATGGCGGGCGGTTGACGCTGCCTCCGGCACCGTCGAGGGATGGCGGACCGTTGACGCCGCCGGCACCGACGACCAATGACGAGCAGGCATCCGGGACGGCTTCGCGGCCGGTTCGGATTCTCGGCGCCGTCACCGGCAACGTCGCGGTGGTCGCGGCGCAGCGAGCGGGTGCCACGGCCGATCGCGGCGGCGACGTGCGGTTGTTCGTCGGCAGCTCGAAAACCCTGTGTGCGCGGGTGGTTTCGATGCTGCCGGAAAACGCCCCTGGCACCCTGGGGCGACTGACCGCTCCCCGTGCCCAGGTGGGTGAGGACAGCCGCAACCTGGTGACCATCCCGGTCGCCGGTCCGTCCACGCCTGCCCGGATCCGCAAACTGCTGAAGCAACCGCGCGATGGCATCGGCCAGATCGTCGTCTCCGCCCGCCGCGGCACGGGTGAGCCGCGCCCGTTCGGCGTGCTGTGCTGGATCGACGTCGTCGCCGACGGCCGTTACGCCGTGCGCACCGGCACCGACGTCGACATCGTCGCCGTGACCGCGGACCGTTTCGCCGCCCAGCTGCGCCCACTGGTCAGCGCGGCCGCGCGCACGTCCACGGCCTACGCCCAACGCTGAGCGCCCGACGTCCCGTCAAGCTCGGAACGGAACTCCGCTGCATGGAAGTGCGGCCCGGGACAGTACATCCCGGGCCGGATCTTCTGGCGCAGTGGCGGTTCGCGTTCAGATAGCCGCCTGCAAAGCCAGGGTGGCGATCACCGGCGCCATGTACAGCAGCGGGAACGGAGTGGTCTTGTAGGAGCGAGCACGCAGGGTGGTCACCACGGCACCGGCGAAGTAGAGGATGAGACCGATGGCGGCGGCCACGCCCACGGCCGGGATGAAGAAGCCGGCCACGAGGCCGACCGCCCCGGCGGCTTTGGCCGAGCCGAGCCAGTTCCACCAGGACCTCGGTACGCCGTACTCCTCCAACGACTCAACGACGAACTTCTGCCTGGTGAGCAGTGAGTAGGCCGAGAAGCCGACCCACAAGGCGGTCAGGACACCAACGATGTAATAAGCGGTGGTCATCGCCAATCACGTTCCCTTCACGGTTCGTTTCCACGTCTCTGCTGAGGTGACGATGGACCGGCCGCGAGTGTGACATGCGATGACAGCCACTGAGCGTGGTAACGGAGCGCGGTGGCCGTCGGCGTGCGCGGGGCGACCAGCCGACACCACGACCGTGGTGGGCCGGCACGGCCGATCGGGTCATCGGAGCCGACGACGCGATCGAACCGTTTACGGTGTACGAGTGCCACTCTATGAATTCGAAGGCAAACGTCCCCAGGTCGATCCGTCCGCGTTCATCGCGCCGACCGCGACGCTGATCGGCGATGTGCGGGTCGAGGCGGGCGCCTCGATCTGGTACGGCGCGGTGCTGCGGGCGGATCTGGCGCCGATCGTCATCCGGGAACGCGCCAATATCCAGGACAACGCCGTCCTGCACGTGCCGCCGGACGTGCCGATGGAAATCGGTTCCGGCGCCACCATCGCGCACAGCGTGGTGTTCCACGGGGCCGCGGTCGGCGCCGAGGCCATCGTCGGCAACGGCACCACGGTGCTGGACCTGGCCAAGATCGGGGCAGGCAGCATGATCGCCGCGCACTCGCTGGTGCCGCCCGGCGCCGAGATCCCCGACGGTGTGCTCGCCGCGGGATCGCCCGCCGAGGTGAAGCGCCCGATCGAGGGCACGCAAGCCCAGATGTGGGTGCGGCTGAATCCGGGCTTCTACGCGGAGCTGGCGCAGCGCCATCGCAAGGGCATCACCGAGGTCTGAGCGCGCTCAGCACAGCAGCGCGGTGACCTCCGCGTCTCCGAGCTGATGAAAGTCACGGTAGGCGCCGCCGACGCCGCCGAGCGAGCGCGGCACCCACGGACAGACCACCTCGTCGGCCTCGTCGGCAACCCGGCGCATCGCCTCCGTCGAGGCGACCGGGACTGCGGCCACGACCCGCGCGGGCTGGTGCAGGCGCGCGACCCGGCAGGCGGCCGCAACGGTGGCGCCGGTCGCCATCCCGTCGTCGACGATCACCACCGTGCGCCCTTCCAGCGGAATCGGCTGGACGTCGCCGCGCAGCACCTGCTTGCGCCGCTCCAACTCGGCGCGCTCCCTGGCCTCGATCGCGGCCACGTGCTGCTGCGACACTCCGGTGTGCGCCAGCACGTCCGAGTTGAGCACACGCACTCCGTCCTCGCCGATGGCGCCCATGGCCAGCTCCGGCTGCCACGGCACACCGAGCTTGCGGACCAAGAGGACGTCGAGGTCGCCACCGATCATGTCGCGCACCGCGGCGGCCACCGGGACCCCGCCCCGGGGCAGGCCGAGCACCAGCGGGTTCGACGCCCGCAGGTGTTCCAGATGCGCACCCAGCGCGCGACCGGCCGAGGCCCGATCGGTGTAGACCATCGATGCGAACGCTACTCCGGTCCACGCTCGGTGATCGCGAATCTGCGCAACGCGAGACTCGGGTTGGTGGTGCGCACCTTGCTCAGGTACGCGAGGTCGATGCCCGCGGTCAGCACACCCGGTTCGTCGCCGAGTTCCGCGAGCACCGCACCGCTCGGGTCCACGATCATCGAGGCGCCCGCACCGCGCGGTGCTGCCTGATCTGCGGCGGCCACGTACACGGTGTTCTCGATGGCGCGGGCACGCACCAGCGTGGTCCACTGGTCGACCTTCCCCGGCCCTGGTATCCACTGCGCGGGCAGCAGCAGCACCTGCGCGCCCGCGGCGGCGACCCGGCGCACCCCTTCCGGGAAGCGCAGATCGAAGCAGGTCTGCATGCCGAATGTGACATCCGCGACGGTGAAGGTGGCCGGCGCTTCGATCGCGCCGGGCTCGACCACGTCGGATTCCAGGTGCCCGAAGGCGTCGTAGAGGTGCACCTTCCGGTAGCGCGTGACGAGGCCGCCGTCGGGTCCGAGCACGACGAGAGTGTTGCGAATCCGGTCGCCGCCGGGGGCGACTTGCTCCACCGTCCCGGCGACCAGAAACACCCCGGACTCGCGGGCGATATCGCCGAGGCCGGTGACGAACGGGCCGGTCAACGGCTCGGCGACGGCAACGACCCGCTCGTCGAGACGGGTCACGGCAAACATCGAGTATTCCGGCGCGACCACCACGTGCGCCCCGCGCTCGCGGGCCGCGCGCACGTGTTCGCGCAGCGCGACGAGGTTGGCCGCGGGGTCGGTCGAGGGGGCGAACTGGACGACCGCCACGTCCAGCTGATTCGGCGTCCGTTCCTGATGCGTGGGCGAGTCGTCCAGTTGCATAGATCTCACCGTATTGGGGCGGTGGCCGAGACGGCCAGCACGAGGCAGTAAACTGCTGGTCAATGAGCACCAATCAGGTCGACAGCGTTTCTGGCGACGACGACAGGGACACCGACGGCCCGTCCTTCGCCGATCTAGGTATCGATGAGCGCATCCTCGCCGCCATCGCCGACGTCGGTTACGAATCGCCTTCACCCATCCAGGCCGCGACGATTCCCCCGCTACTCTCCGGCGCCGACGTCGTGGGTCTGGCACAGACCGGCACCGGCAAGACCGCCGCCTTCGCCATCCCGATCCTGATGGGATTGGAGGCCACCGGCCGGAGCCCGCGCGCGCTCGTGCTGGCCCCGACCCGCGAGCTCGCGATCCAGGTCGCGGAGGCGTTCGGCCGCTACGCCGCGCACATCCCCGGTCTGCATGTGCTGCCGATCTACGGCGGCCAGAGCTACGGCGTCCAGCTGTCGGGCCTGCGCCGCGGCGCGCACGTCGTGGTCGGCACGCCGGGCCGGGTGATCGATCACCTGGAGAAGGGCACGCTCGACCTGTCGCAGCTGCAGTACCTGGTGCTCGACGAGGCCGACGAGATGCTCAAGATGGGCTTCCAGGAGGACGTCGAACGCATCCTCGCCGACACGCCGTCGGATAAGCAGGTGGCGCTGTTCTCCGCGACCATGCCTCCCGCGATCCGCAAGATCTCCAAGCAGTATCTGCACGATCCGGTCGAGATCACGGTCAAGGCGAAGACCTCGACGGCCACCAACATCACCCAGCGCTGGGTGCTGGTCTCGCATCAGCGCAAGCTGGACGCGCTGACCCGGGTGCTCGAGGTCGAGTCGTTCGAGGCGATGATCATCTTCGTCCGCACCAAGCAGGCCACCGAGGAGCTTGCCGAGAAGCTGCGCGCCAGGGGTTTCTCCGCCGCCGCGATCAACGGCGACATCGCGCAGAACCAGCGCGAGCGCACCATCGGCCAGCTGAAGTCGGGTTCGCTGGACATCCTGGTCGCCACCGACGTCGCCGCGCGCGGGCTGGACGTGGACCGCATCTCGCATGTGGTCAACTACGACATCCCGCACGACACCGAGTCCTACGTGCACCGGATCGGCCGCACCGGCCGGGCCGGTCGCAGCGGTGAGGCGCTGCTGTTCGTCGCGCCGCGCGAGCGGCACCTGCTCAAGTCGATCGAGCGCGCCACCCGGCACCCGCTGACCGAAATGCAGTTGCCCAGCGTGGAAGACGTCAACGCCCAGCGCGTCACCAAGTTCGGCGACGCCATCACCGAGAACCTCGCCTCGTCGAATCTCGCGCTGTTCCGCAAGTTGATCGAGGACTACGAGCGCGAGCACAACATCCCGCTGGCCGATATCGCGGCGGCGCTGGCGCTCGGCTCGCACGACGGCGACAACTTCTTCATGGAGCCCGAGCCGGAGCCGGTCGAGCGCCCGCAGCGCGATCGTCCGCTGCGCGAGCGGCCCGCGCGGCGGCTCGATGAGGACCGCGGCGGGGCGCACCACCGCGTCAGCGGAACGGAGCTGGCGACCTACCGGATCAGCGTCGGCAAGCGGCATCGCGTGGTGCCCGGCGCGATCGTCGGTGCGATCGCCAACGAAGGCGGCCTGCGCCGCAGCGATTTCGGGCACATCAGCATCCGCCCCGATCACAGCCTCGTGGAGTTGCCCGCGCAACTGCCCGCGGAGACGCTGGAGGCATTGCGGCGCACCAGGATCAGTGGTGTTCTGATTCAGCTGCAGCTGGACCAGGGGCCGCCGCAGCACCGCACGTTCAGCCGCGGCCAGCGTCGGGAGCGCGAGGGCGCCAAGCGACCGGAGCGCCGCAAGCCACGCTCCTGAACCGGGGACGGTACGCCGAGGTCAGACGCATAGAAGCGGCAGGACGGAGTCCGTCCACAGCGCGCGGGGCCGAGCGCAAACTCGAGCAGCCACCCACGCGCCGGGCCCAGCGCAGGCGAGACAGCCGCCCACGCGCCGGGCCGAACGCAGGCTCGAGCAGCCGCTTATGCGCCGGGCCGAGCGAGGGCTCGAGCAGCCGCTCATGCGGCGGGCCGAGCGAAGGCGAGGCTGCCGCCTAGCTACAGTGTTGCCGTCCGTGCGCAACGAGGCGCACACGGCAGCGGGTGTCCCGCGAAGACACAGGAGGGCCGCGTTTGTTCGTGTTCGGTGATCGTGTCGTCTGCACCGCCGTCGATCTCGTGCGCGCGGCGCACTGTGAATTCGCCATGCTGCGTGCCCTCGATACCGAACTGGGCACCCTCCCGGCCGAACCCGGCATCGCCGCACCGGCACCCGAACGCGCACCCGACATCGATGACGCTCGGCAACGCCAACTCGCCGACTACCGTGCCCGGTTCCCAGGAGCGGTCGTCGAGATCGACCGGCCGCCGGACAACATCGGAGACCCGGCTGAACCGAGCGATGGAGTAAACGGTCGCACATCGGCAGCCAGCGATGGACCGAGCGGGCGCGCATCAGCACCGAGCGATGGAGTAAGCGGTCGCGCAGCGGCACGTATCGCGGCCCTGACGGCCGCGCACACCGACACCATCGCGGCCCTGCGCGCGGGCGCGCACGTCGTCCACGGGGCGACGTTCTTCGACGGCCGATTCCACAGCTCCTGCGACTTTCTGGTACGCGCGGAACATCGAGTCCGCTACACCGTGCACGGCGCCGCGCCCACGGCGGCGGACCGCGTCGGCGCCGCGCTCGAACTCGCCGCCTGCGCCGCCGCCCTCGACCGTTCAGGCGCGCTGACCGCGCCTTTCGTCCGGCTGCACCTGGGCGAGGAGAGCATGGCCGAGCCGCTGAGCGAGCTGCTGCCGGTGTACCGCGCGCGCAGGCGCCGCGTGGAGCGCATCGTGGACGAGAAACTCGGTGAACTGCTGCCGGTCCAGTGGGGCGACCCCCGCTATCTCGCCTGCGGCCGCTGCCGCACCTGCACCGCCGCTCTGTCCACCGCGCGCGATCTGCTGCTCGTCGCCGGAATGGCGTCGCCGATCCGCGCCCGCCTGCGTGAAGCCGGAGTGAGCACCATCGATCGCCTGGCCGCCGGCGAGGTCTCGGTGCCGGGTGTGCCGCCGCGCACCATCACGGCGCTGCGTCGCCAGGCGGAAATCCAACTGCGGCGCGAAGTTTCGGACGAGCCAACGTATGCCCTGACCGACCCGACCGCGCTCGGCGCGCTGCCGCCGCCCTCCCCCGGCGACCTCGCGCTCACCATCGGGGGCGGCGGGCGGATGCCCCGCACGGTCGAGATCGGCGGTCCGGACACGGTGCGCCTGTCCCTGCGTGGGCCTTCCGGCCCGGATGAGCCGGGCGGCGCAGCGAGCGCGGAACGCCGCGCGCTCGATCAGGTGCTCGACTATCTGGCGCAGCGGCGGCGGATGTATCCGGACCTGCACATCTATCACTACACCTCGGCGGCGCGCACGGCGCTGCTGCACTGCGCCGGGCAGCACAGCGTCGGCGAGGAGTTCGTCGACGAATTGCTCCGCGCGGGCGTCCTGGTCGACCTGTACCCGGTCATCCGCAACGCGATGATCATCGGCGAGCCATCCTATGACCTGAGCACACTGCGGCAAATGTGGCCCGATGCGGAACATTCGAGCGACGATCACACCGTATTGCGGCTGCGCGATTGGCTGCTCGACTGTGTGTCCGAGCAACGTGACACCCGAGCCAGTGCGTGGAGCACGGTGCACGTCGCAGGCGAGGAGGAGCCCGCGCCACCGTCCCGGCGATCGTCTCCGGGCGCTGGTGCGGCGGAACACCCCGCGGGACCCGAAGGCGCACAGCATCCTGTCGACCACGCCGCCGAGCAGCACATCGGACCGCAGGCGAGAGCCGGTTCGTGGCGGACCCCGGACGCACCGGACGCTCCGGAGCCCACACCACCCTCCCGGCGATCATCACCGGGCGCTGCCGCGACGGAATACCCTGCGGAATTAGAAGACGCACAGCATCCTGTCGACCACGCCGCCAAACAGCACATCGGACCGCAGACAAGGGCCCGTTCGTGGTGGACCCCGGACGCACCAGAGCCCGCACCACCCTCCCGGCGATCGTCATCGGGCGCTGGTGCGGCGGAACACCCTGCGGGACCCGAAGGCGCACAGCATCCTGTCGACCACGCCGCCGAGCAGCACATAGGAACACAGCCAAGAGCCGGTTCGTGGTGGACCCCGGACGCACCAGAGCCCGCACCGCCCTCCCGGCGATCGTCACCGGGGGCTGGTGCGGCGGAATACGTTGGGGGACCGGAGGGTGCACAGCATCCTGCCGAGCAGCACATCGGAACGCAGGCAGGAGCCGGTTCGTGGTGGACCGCGTCCGTCCCGGGCGCGCCGCCGTCCCGGCCGTCGTCGCTGGAAGCCGCCTTGGCGGAATACGCTGCGGGACTCGGGGATTCCCTGCACCCCGCAGCCTTGATGGCCGCCGCGCTCGGCTATCACCGGCGCGAGCGGCAGCCGCTGTGGTGGGCACATGCCGACCGGCTCAGCCACCCGGTGGACGAATGGCCCGACGCGCCAGGGGTTCTCGTCGCCGACTGGGGCACGGTGGACACCAAATGGCATCGCCGCCCCGACCTCCCGACCATGCGGCGGTATCTGACGCTGACCGGCCGGATCGGAACCGGCTCTAGTGGCGCGGCGGGGCCGAGTGTGCTCACCCCCGGCACGACCGTCTACACCTTCTACGACCAGCCGCCACCCGCGGGCATGGTCACCGCGGTCGGCCACCGGGCAACGGCCACGGCGACCGTACTCGGGTGCTCGGTGGACACCGAGTTCGACGACACCGTCCGGCTGGAGGAACTGCTGCCCGGAGGCTGCGAACCCTATGACGAGCTGCCGACCGCCATCGCGCCCGACCTGCCCGAATGGGACGAAAACGCCGAACTCGCGGTCGAACTGGCGGCGCAGCAGTTGCTCATGACCCTCCCGGACACGCCGCGGGAAGCGGTCTTCGACATCCTCGCGCGCCGCCCGCCCCGGCTCCACGGCGGCGCGAGGTTGCCCGAGGTACACGGCGATCATGCCGCGGCGATCACCGCGGCCGTGCGCGCGCTCGACCGCTCCTACGTCGCGGTGCAGGGACCGTCGGGAACCGGGAAGACCTCGACTACGGCCAGGGTGCTGGAGCGCTTGGTCACCAAGCACAACTGGCGCGTCGGCATCGTCGCGCAAGACCACGCGACCGTGGAGAACCTGCTCGACGCGATCGTGCGGGTCGGCGTGCTGCCGGAGCTGGTCGCCAAGAAGGACGCGGCGGCCGTCGCCCCGGAGTGGGCGGTGATCGACGCCGCCCGCTATCCGCGCTTCCTGGACAACGCCATCAGCGGCTGCGTACTCGGCGGCACTCCGGCCGATTTCGCGAACGACGATCTGGTGCCGCGCGAAAGCCTCGATCTGCTCCTGATCGCCGACGCGGGCCGCTTCGCGCTGGCCGACACCGTGGCCGTCGCCGCGAGCGCACGCAACCTGCTGCTGCTCGGCGATCCCGTGCCGTCGGCCGCGCGCGGGACCCATCCGGTTCCGGTCGGCGAATCAGTGCTCGGCTGGCTGGCCGAGGGACGCCAGACCCTGCCCTCCGAGCGCGGCTATTTCCTGGACCGCACCTGGCGGATGCATCCCGCGGTATGCGAACCCGTTTCCCGGCTGTACTACGACGGACGACTGCGCTCCAATGAAACCGTCACGCTGGCAAGGCGTCTGGACGGCGAGGAGCCAGGCGTGCAAACCGTCCTGGTCGACCACTACGGGAATGCCACCACCTCGCCCGCCGAGGCGCGCGAGGTGGTGCGCCGGGTCCGCGCGCTGCTCGGCATGTCCTGGACGATCGGCGCGACGACGCGCCGGGTGCACCCGCACGACATCTTCGTGGTCGCGCCCTACGCCGCGCAGGTGGGGCGGATCCGGACCATGCTGGCCCGCGCGAAGATCGAGGACGTGCTGGTGGGCACGCCGGATCGGTTCCGCGGCAGAGAAGCGGCGGTGGTGCTGCTCTCGATGACCACCTCCAGCCCCGCCGACGCCCCTTACGACATGCGGTCGCTGTTGTCCCGGGGGCTGATCCGCGCCGCGCTGTGCCGGGCCATGTGGAAGGCGATCATCATCCGCTCACCGCTGCTCACCGAGTATCTGCCCGCCACCATGGAAGAGCTGGCCGACCTGGGCGCGTTCCTGCGGCTGGGCTGAAAGCGGTCAGCCGAAGCAGACGCCCTCGCCGCGGTAGGTCGGCACGGAGACGCGGGAGCCGTCGGCGTCGACCAGGTGGAGGGTGTCGAACCGCTCGCACAGTTCACCGGCCTTCGCGTGCCGGAACCACACCCGATCGCCGATCCGCAGTTCCGCGGCTCCCGACAGCGGCGTCTGCACCTCTCCGGCGCCTTCGGTGCCGAGCAGCTTCAATCCGCTGGGCCACATCGGTTTCGGTACCCGGGACGGCCCCGCCGGTCCGGAAGCGATGTAGCCGCCCGCGAAGACGGTGGCGATCTTCCGCGTGGGCCGCCGCAGTACAGAGGTGGCGAAATACAGTGCGGGCCTAGGGGTGAACGACCGGTAGTGGTCGAACAGCGTCGGTACGTAGAGGCCCGATCCAGCGGTCACCTCGGTCACGTCCGGGTCGGCAATGCTGACTTCGATGGACCCGGTGCCGCCGCTGTTGACGATCTCCAGTTTGCCGGTCACCGAGCGGACCGCGTCGAGCACCTTTGCGCGCCGCTTGGCGATCTCCGCCGCCGACGCCCGCTTCACCAGGCGCACCGCGGCGTTCGCGTCGGGCAGCCCGGCGATCTGCGCCTCGTAAGTCATCACGCCTACCACGTCGAACCCACGGCGCAGCGCGTCGCTCGCCAAGGCGGCCGTTTCCTGTGGCGTCCGTACCGGAGACCGGCGGACACCGAGGTGCAACGGGCCGATGCGCAGGGAGGCGTCCACGTCCAGGCAGACCCGGGGGCGCACCCGGTCGGTGCCGAGGGCGGCGCGGGTCAGGTCGAGCTGGGCGGCGTCATCGATCATGAGCGTGATCGATCGCAGCAGGATGTCGTCGGAGGCCAGCTCGGCAAGCGCCGCGCGGTCCACGGTCGGATAGCCGAGCAGGACGTCACGCGCCCCGTGGCGCACCAGCCAGATGGCCTCACGCAGGGAATAGGACATGATGCCCGCGAAACCGCCCGCGGCAGTGAGGTCCGCGCCGAGGACTTCGGCGAGAACGGCGCGGCAGCGCACGGATTTGCTGGCCACCCGCACCGGGACACCGCCGGCGCGACGCGCCAGATCGGCGGCGTTGGCGCGCAGGACGGCCAGGTCGAGGGCGGCCAGGGGCGGGTCCAACTCGGCGGTGGCCGCGTGCAGCCCCGCGATCGGCGACGTCTCGGTCACCAGGACAACTCAACCATCAAACTGGTCGATCGTCCAGTATTCCGGAAAAGCTAGACCTCGACGGCTTTGGTGACCAGATTGCTGGTCATATCGTCGAGGACCACGAGCATGGTCTCGTCGTTGCAGTCGGCAAGCCAGCGCAAGACGGTGCCCTGCACAAGCGAGACGACAAGGGATGCGATCGACTCGACCGGCTCCAGCCACTGCGTTTGCGAGCGTTCCGCGCACAGCTCCAAAAACGCGGTGACCTCCGCGTCCTTGTCGCGATAGAACGCTGCCGCAATCGGGTCCGGCACGCAGCTGTTGGCCGTCTCCCAGTTCGTCCGCAACGCTTGCACGGTCATCTCGTATGACCTGACCTGCTTGATCGGAGTGGCCTTGACCAGCGGCCAGTACGCGCTGATTCCGGCGTGCAGCAGCACGCGCAGCGCGCGGAGGCCTGTGTAGTCGAGTGTTGCCGCCGCCTGTTCGACGGCCTCGAGAACGGCCGGCCGTAGCCGAATCTCCGTTATTACTTCTCCACCTGCGCTCAACGACGACTCCCTCGGCGAAAGAACACTTACGCACCTCGGTCGGCACGACTCGCTGAACATGGCGGGCAACTTCTAGAAAACTCCACGCTGCCCGGTCCAACGTTCATCAATGTTAGAGGGTTTTCCGGTTTAAGAAACGGGTTCGTTGGGTATTTCCGTACTGGAGGAATGTTTTGTTACCCAACCGCGATCGCGATGCAATGGACCCGTGTCGCCCGGAATCCCCGCTATGACGGGCCATCTCGGACCCACCCGGTCATCGACAGACCGTAGAAGAGGCTACGGTCCGCAAGCCCAGCATCCCAGGTCTTGTGACGAACACCACACTGGAACCGCCCAAATCGGTCAGCTTATTGTGTGAGGTTCGATCCGCGATGGACATCCTTTCGTACCGCGGGGCCGATAGCCTGGATCGGTGACTCTCTCGCCACCCGCCGATCAGTACTTCCTCTCCGGCACCTTCAACTTCCGGGACACCGGCGGCCTGCGCACCGATGACGGCGCCAAGGTCCGCCCCGGGGTGCTGCTGCGCTCGGCCCAGCTGAGCGGACTCGACGAGGCGGGCCACGCCGCGCTGCGCGAACTGCGCGTCACCGACGTGCACGACCTGCGCGGACACCGCGAGATCGAGCACATCGGGGCCGATCGGCTGCCCGCGGACGTCCGGCTGACCGTCACGCCGTTCGATTCCAGAATGGCCGAGGCCCCGCCCCATGAGGCGACCGCGCGGACGGCGTACACGCACATGCTCGAGGTCTACCGGATGTTCCCGGCCTTGCCCGAGGCGCACGCCGCCATCGCGGCGCTCGCCGAATCCATCCTGCGCGGCACCGGCGCCGTGCTGGTGCACTGCGCGGCGGGCAAGGACCGCACCGGCTGGGCCGTCGCGACACTGCTGCGCGCGGTCGGCGTCGCCGAAGCCGATGTGCGGGCCGATTACCTGGAGAGCAACGGGGCGATCCCCGCGCTGCGCTCCTTGATGACGTCGAAACTGCTGAGTGGCGAGGAGGTCTCGGTGGACCTGCTCGGCGTGCGCGAGGAATACCTGGAGACCGCTACGGTCTCGATGCGGGAGCTGCACGGCGATCTGCGCGGCTATCTCGGGGCCGTCGGCCTGACGCCCGAGCTGCTCGCGCGCCTGCGCACCCGCATGCTGGAGTGAGCCCGGACTACTCGGCGGGCACCGCTTCCCGGCGCACCAAACCGTCGGCGTCGATCGTCACTTGGTCGCCGGTGTGGAACCAGGTTCCGGTGAAACGCGCCGCGGTGGTGGTCGGGTCGTCCCAATAGCGTGGTGTGACGTTCGGCCCGCGGCACAGCAGTTCCCCGTGTCCCGCGGTCGCCTTCGGGCCCCACAGCGCCAATTCGGTACCGCCGAACGGGAATCCGAGCACGGCGTCCAGACCCGACGGGTCCGCCGCCTGCTCGGCGTCGTCCACCGCGAGGCCGATGCCGCTGGTCTCGGTCGCACCCCAGACCGACCACTGCCGAGCAGCCGGGAATACACCGCGCAGTTCGGCCGTCAGGTCGACGCCCCCTGTCGACGTAATGCGGGTGGCCGGCGCCGCGGCGCGTTCGGCACGGTGACCGGCTTTGCTGATCCGCGCGACGCCCTCGGTGCACAGACCTTCGGCGCGCAGTTCGGCCAGTCCAGGCACCAGGCGCGCGAAGATCCGCGGCGTCGCGGAGACCATGTCGATGCGCTCGTCCGCCATGGCTTCGGCCATGCGGCGGCAGTCCCGGGCGAGCACGACCGTGCCACCGACCGCGAAAGTCGGCAAAAGCTGATCGACACAGCCACTGGCGTGCGCCAACGGCAGCAGCACCAGATTGCGCAGGCCGTCGGTCGGCAGATCCAGGGCGGCGACCATGGAGCGCACTGCGGAGAGCAGGTTCTCGTTGGTCAGCTCCACCCCCTTGGGCGTGCAGGTGCCGCTCGTGTAACACAGCAGCGCCAGATCACTCAGCGCCGCACCGTCATCGATGTACGCGGCCCCGTCGGGCAGCTCTGTCCCGCCCCCTGGACGACCGAGCACGAAATCGGCACGGCTGTCGACGATCACGCGCTCGGCCACCGCCTCGGGCAACCCGTCGGGCACCAGCACCGGCACCGCACCGCTGAGCAGGGCGCCGAGGAATGCCTGCACCCAGCGCGCGCCCGAGGGCATGTGGATGGCGACCCGATCGCCGTAGCCGATCCCGTGCTCCTGCAAACCGCCGGCGATCCGGGAGGCGGAGTGCCACAGCTCCCGATAGGTCAGGCGCGGGCCGCCGACCTCCACCACTGCCTCACGGGTGGAAAACGCGTGGACCTGCAGATCCAGTAGCTCGGTCAGCGCTGGTGTGAGGTTTCCGTAGCGCAGCACCCCGTCGGCGCCTCGAGCTAGCGGGTTATCCCAGACATGTGGGCCGGTCAGGGGGTATTCGACGAGAAACTGCGACATTCGTCCTCCGCGTGCCTCGAGTGAGCAGGCACTGCGACTATATGACTCGGGTCACAATCTCGCTGGGATAGGCGACTAACGTGTCCGACCTGTCACCGCCCGGTGTAGCTGGCCTTGCCCGGGCCCACCTCGAGAAAGCTGCGCACCGCGCCCTGGAGATCGGCGGTCTCGAACAGGGCGCCGGACACCTCCGGTGTCACCGAATCCGCATGTGCCACACCGCCGGAACGCCACGCCTCGATGATCCGCTTGGTTGCCGCGTGCGCCTTCGTCGGGCCGTCGGCCAGCCGGTGGGTCAGCGCCCTGGCGGCCGCGTCGACGTCGTCGTGCACCGCGTTCACCACACCCCACTCGGCCATCGTCGCCGCGTCGTAGAGGTCGCCGGTCATCACGAACTCGCGAGCACGTCCCGACCCGGCGCGCTCGGCGAGACGCTGCGGGCCGCCCATCGACGGGGTCAGCCCGACCACGGTCTCCACCAACCCGAACTTCGCCTTCGGCGCGGCCAGCAGGATGTCGCAGGCGAGCGCGATCTCGAAGGCCGCGGTCAGGGTCAATCCGTGCGCGGCGAACACCACCGGGCACGGCAGCGCCTCCAGCGGGTGGATGATCTGCGCGAACAGCGTCTGCCACAGCTCGGCGCCCTGCTCGGCGGTCAGCCCGTCGAACACGTGCACGTCCACACCGCCGGACACCACCTTGCCCTCGGCGCGCAGCAGCACCGCGCGCGGCGGTCGCGCGGACAACTCGGCGATGTCTGCGATCAGCGCGTCCAGCATCGCCCGATCGAACAGATTGAGCGGCGGATGGGCGAGCGTCAGGGTCGCCACCTCGGCGCCGGCATCGGTGCGGTCGCGTTCCAGGCGGGTGGCCTTCGTTTCACTCATCCGGTCAGCCTAGGCGTAGGGCCACCTGGCTCCGGCCATGCGCGGGCCGACGACCGACGGCCGACAGCAACGACTATGCGTGCCCCTGTTTCCGACCCGGCCATGCGCAGGCTGAAGACCGGCTACGTTCGACAGCGCCCACCAGGTCCTGAATCTGCAAAACTGTCCAAGTGACCAAGTCGGCTAGCGAAAGCGGTTCCTACGTCGAGCCCGGCGAGTTCAAGAGGGACACGAACTACATCACCACCCGGATCACGGCCGACGGCCGCGACGGCTATCGGGTCGAGCCGGGGCGCTACCGGCTCGTCGCGGCGCGGGCCTGCCCGTGGGCCAACCGCACCTTGATCGTGCGGCGCCTGCTCGGACTCGAGCAGGTGCTCTCGCTCGGCCTGTGCGGTCCCACGCACGACAAGCTCAGCTGGACCTTCGACCTGGATCCCGGCGGCGTCGACCCGGTGCTCGGCATCCCCCGGTTGCGCGACGCCTACCTGGCGCGATTCCCGGACTATCCGCGCGGCATCACCGTGCCCGCCATCGTGGACGTGCCGAGCGGGCAGGTCGTCACCAACGACTATGCCCAGATCACGGTGGACTTCTCCACCGAGTGGACCGACTATCACCGGCCCGGCGCGCCGCAGCTGTACCCCGAATCGCTGCGCGCGGAGATCGACGAGGTGAACCTCGCCGTATTCCGCGACGTCAACAACGGCGTCTACCGGTGTGGGTTCGCCGGCGCACAGGACGCCTACGACGCCGCCTACGACCGGCTCTTCAACCGGCTGGACTGGCTCTCGGAACGCCTTGCCGCACAACGCTATCTGGTCGGCGACACGATAACCGAAGCGGACATCCGACTATTTACGACACTGGCGCGCTTCGACGCCGTCTATCACGGGCACTTCAAGTGCAACCGGTCCAAACTCACCGAGATGCCCGTGCTGTGGGCGTACGCGCGCGATCTGTACCAGACCCCCGGCTTCGGCGACACCATCGACTTCGGGCAGATCAAGACGCACTACTACGTCGTGCACAGGGACATCAACCCGACCGGAATCGTCCCGAAGGGTCCCGACCTGGCGAACTGGTTGACCCCGCACGGCAGAGAAGCCCTCGGCGGCAGCCCGTTCGGCGACGGAACCCCGCCGCCCCCGCCACCATTGACCGAACGCGTACCTGCCGTGCAGGGCCCCGCATAACGTTGCCCCGGCCGAGTCCGAGCGAAGGCGAGCCGGCCTAGTGGAACCGATCCACCTGGGTACTTCGTTGTCATGACGAGCTGACGGCAACCGGTGCCATACAGTTCAACCCAGGAGACCGGAAGAGGAGGATGCCGCCGATGCTCAAAGGCGCGTTCGAGAAGACGGTGGTCGAGCTGCTCGATACCGGGTCCCGCCTGCAGGCGCCCGCGGTCGCCAGGTATGTGGACCGGATCCGGCGCTCCCATCCCGACGAAACCCCCGCCCAGATCATCGAGCGGTTGGAGAAGCAATACCTGCTCGCGGTGACCGGCAGCGGCAGCGCGGTGGGCGCGACCGCCGCGCTGCCCGGTGTCGGCACCATCGCCGCGGTCGCCGCGGTGAGCGCGGAAACCACCTTCTTCATGGAGGCATCCGCGGTGTTCACCCTCGCGGTGGCCGCGGTGCACGGCATTTCGCCGCAGGATCAGGAGCAGCGCAGGGCATTGGTGCTGGCCGTTGTCCTGGGCGAGAGCGGCATGGAGATCGTGCAGAAAACCGTCGGCTCCTCCGCGAAGAACTGGGGCACGGTGTTCGCCAACCGGATTCCCGGGCTGTCGAGCATGAATGATTCGCTGCTGAAGCGGTTCATCGTCCGGTTCATCACCAAGCGCGCTGCGCTGATGGCGGGCAAGGTGCTGCCCGCAGGCATCGGCGCCGTGATCGGCGGCGCGGGCAACCGCGCCCTGGGCAAGGCCACGATCACCAACGCGCGCAACGCATTCGGGCCGCCACCGGTCGTCTGGCCGGCCGACCGGTACCTGATCGTCGACGCCGATCCGCTCACCGCGATCGACCCGGCGAAGCCGCAACCTCCGGGCACGCCACGATGAGCGTCCGCCGCGCGTCCGCCGGGGCCCGTCCGGTCGCGTTCGCGGTCCGGGGATTGACCAAGCAGTACGACCTTGCGACCGCCGTGACGGACGTCAGCTTCACCGTGCCCTCCGGCACCACCGCGGCGCTGGTGGGTCCGCGGGGTGCGGGCAAGACCACTATCCTGCGGGCGCTGCTCGGGCTCGTCGCCCCCAGTTCCGGTACCGCGTCCGTGGTCGGACCGGGTCCGGCGCGACCCGACGCCGCGGCTTCCGCTCGGGTCGTCGGCGGCGTGCTCGCGCCCCGCGGACTGCATCCGGCTCGGACAGCGCGAGAGCACCTGCTGATCTACGCGGCCGCGGCGGGCCTCCCGGATACGCGGGTGGGCGAGGTGCTCGAGCTCGTAGGGCTGGACGAGCACGCCGCGACCAAGATCGTCAACCTGTCGAGCGGGCAGCAGACCAGGCTCGCGCTGGCTACCGCGCTGCTCGGCGATCCTCCGCTGCTGGTGCTCGACGATCCGATGGACGGACTCGACACCGCCGAACGCGGCTGGTTGCAGGAATTCCTGCGCAGGCACACCCGCCGCGGTGGCAGCGCCCTGCTGTCCAGCGAGAGCCTCGCCGCCGTGCTGCCCGGCGCGGACCACCTGATCGTGCTGAGCGAGGGCGCGGTGGTGTACCAGGGCAGCCCGGCCCGGCTGCGGCGCGGACATCCGGACCGGCTGGTCGTCGCGGCGTCCCCGCCCATCGCGCTGGCGACCATGCTTGCGGCCCAAGGGTTTACCGACGCGGTGATCCGCCCGGATGGCCGCCTCGCCGTCGCCGAGGCCGGCGAGGCGCAGATCCGAGCGGCCGCGACCGCGGCGAAGGTGCGGATCGACAGCATCGTCTCCGACCCCATCCACCCCGACCGGGTGCTCGCGTCGCTGACCAAATCCACCGCCGCGCCTGCGCCGCACTATCCCGGCCTCGCGCCCGGCACCCAGCAACCGTCGCCGCTGCCCTACGGAATCCCACGATGATCGCTATCCTCCCCGCGGACTTGGTGCCGGCCGTCAACTCCGAGATCCGCAAGGTCGTCATGATGCCGCGCGGCCAGCTGCTCGCGGGCACCGTACTCGTGACCGCGCTGATCGCGAGCATCGCCTCGGCGGGCCTGGCCGGACCGCCGGACCCGCGCGGCGAGCCTGCCACCGGCGCGGCGACGATCGGCCTCTACGTCGGTCTCGGCGTCGTCGCGCTGGCGGCCGCCGTCTTCGGCGCGGTGAGCACCGGCGCAGAGTACCGGTACCACACGGTGCCGGTGAGCGTGCTGTTCACCACCGACCGCGATCGGTTCGCTGCCGCGAAGTTCCTGGTCATCGGGTGTTGCGCGGTGGCGGCGGGCGCGGCCGTTGAACTGGTCTCGCTCGGCGGCCTGTTCGCCGCGGGTCGCTCCAAGATCGCCATAACCGCGGAGTTGTTCGCCGTGCTCGGCGGCGGGCTGCTCGCCGCCGTCTGCTGGTCGCTGATCGGCGCGAGCACGGGCATCCTGGTGCGCTCCTCGTCCAAGGCGCCGGCGCTGCTGCTCGGCTGGATCGGGCTCGCCGAACCACTGCTGTGGCTGGTCAGCCGCGGTCTCGGCATCCCGGGCGTGGTGACCCTGCTGCCCGTCTCCGCCACCGTCGGCACCGTTGCCGTCGGCTCCTTCCCGGACAGCGATTTCCTCGCCCCCACCCCGGCCGCCGTCGTGGTGCTGCTGCTGTGGACCATCGGCCTGGGTGCCGCGAGCTGGTGGAGCCTGCGCACCCGCGACCTGTGACCCCACGCCGGGAACAACGGCGTGTCGGTGGGCGTCGGTACCGTCGATGAAGAACGCGGTACGACGAAGGGGGCGAGCTGGCGTGGTGGACGGGGGCGGCCAACCAGGATGGATACGCAGGCTGTGGGCCGAATGTCGGCCGCACCGCGCGGTACTTGCCGGGATCGGGGCGGCGATTCTCGGCGGCGCGGTCATCGAGACGGCGGGGCCGCTGCTGACCAAAAAGGCCATCGATGCGGCCGGTGTCGGTGACACCGCTGCCATCAGTGCGGTCGCGGGCCTATTCCTGGTACTGGCCGTCAGCCGCTCCGCAGCCGGATTCGGGCGGAGGTTGCTGGCCGGACGACTGTCACTGGACGTGCAGCACGCGCTGCGCGTGAATCTCCTCGGCTCGCTGCAACGGTTGGACGGCGTCGGCCAGGACACCCTGCGCACCGGGCAGGTGGTGTCGCGGTCGATCACCGATCTCCAGCTGGTGCAGGGCTTGATGGCGATGGCGCCGCTGTCGGGTATGGCGCTGCTGGAATTCGTGCTCTCCGCCGTGGTCATGATCTGGCTCTCGCCGCCCCTGGCCGCCGTCGCGCTGCTGGTGGTGCCCGCGATCGGACTGGTGGTCTACCGAATGCGCCCCCGGTTGCACGCGGCGACCTGGTCCGCGCAGCAGCGCGCCGCCGACCTCGCCCAACACGTCGAGGAGACGGTCACCGGGGTGCGGGTGGTGAAGGGCTTCGGTCAGGAAGCGCGGATGGTCGACCTGCTGGAAGGCCACGGCCGCAGACTGTTCGCGGAGCGGATGCGTGCCGCGAAGATCGACGCCCGCTTCGCCCCGACGGTGGCGACGATTCCACAATTCGGCATGGTCGCGGTCATCGCGCTCGGCGGACTGCTCGCCCTGCACGGCAGCATCGGGATCGGCACCTTCGTCGCGTTCGCCGCGTACGTCGCCGTCATGACCGGCACCGCGCGCATCCTCTCCTCGGTGATCGTCATGGCTCAGCTGACCAGGGCGGCGGCCGAACGGGTGTTCCAGGTGATCGACACCGCGCCGGTCATCGCCGACCCGGATCGTCCGGCGGAGCTGCCGGACGGGCCGCTCGGCATCGAAATCGACGCGCTCACCTTCGGATTCGATCCCGATCAGCCCGTTCTGCGTGAGCTGGACCTGCGCATCCGGCCCGGTGAGACGGTGGCCATCATCGGCCCGGCAGGGTCGGGCAAGTCCACGCTTGCCCTGCTGCTCCCCCGGTTCTACGCACCGGACTCCGGCCATATCCGGCTGTTCACCGATGCCACACCGCGCACCAACCCGGGCGATGGGTTCATCGACAGCTGGAATAGTCCGCACCCCACGCCGCGCACCGACTCGGCCGACCCATTCACCATCACGCAGAACGGTCCGCGCACCGCGGCAAACACCGACGCGGCCGTCGAGCGGAGCCGGTCGAGCAACACACCGAGCACCGACCCGGCGAACGCGTTCACCGCACGGAACAGTCCGCACCCCACGCCGCGCACCGACTCGGCTGACCCGTTCACCGTCACACGGAACGGTTCGCGCAGCGCGGCAAGCGCCCACACGCCCGATTCATCGGCAGTGACGTGGAGCGGGTCGAGCAACGCACCGAGCACCGACCAGGCGGATGCGTTCACCGTCACACGGCATGGCGCGAGCACCGCGACACTCACGGCGGAAACCGCCGGTGTCGATATCGCCGACCTGCGCGCCGCCGACCTGCGCGCGGCCATCGGCGTCGTCTTCGACGACCCCTTCCTGTTCTCCGACACGATCGCCGCGAATATCGCGCTCGGCCGCCCGGAGGCCACCGACGAGGAGATCAGGCAGGCGGCCGCGCAAGCCGCGGCCGATGAGTTCATCGCCGAGTTGCCGGACGGATACGACACCGTGGTCGGCGAGCGCGGCCTGACTCTCTCCGGTGGCCAGCGGCAGCGGATCGCGCTGGCCAGAGCACTGCTGG
This sequence comes from Nocardia amamiensis NBRC 102102, assembly GCF_001612745.1. Classification (GTDB taxonomy): domain Bacteria; phylum Actinomycetota; class Actinomycetes; order Mycobacteriales; family Mycobacteriaceae; genus Nocardia; species Nocardia amamiensis. The sequence goes on from NZ_BDBA01000014.1 coordinate 20,833, forward strand.
CGCGCCCGCGCATCCTGGTGCTCGACGACGCCACCTCGGCCGTGGACGCGGTGACCGAGGCGGCCATCTTCGATGCGCTGCCGGACCACGGCGGCCGGACCACGCTGATCCTGGCGCATCGGGAATCGACGCTCGCCCATGCCGATCGCGTGATCAGGCTGCCCGCACCTGTCGGACATGTCGCCCCGGCCCCGGACAGCGCCCCCTCCGGGACCGGAAAGGGGCGTGCGCCGGGGCGTTCCGACGGTGGCCGCTTCTCGGGCGCGGCAACGGACGTGAGCGAGACCCCCGAACTGCGCCGCACCATCGAGCGCCTGCCACCCGCCACCGAGCAGCCGGGCCTGGACGTAGAACGTTTCCGCGAACCCGATCCGCGCTTCGGGCTGCGCCGCATGCTGCGCCCGGTGCGCCGGCTGGTGCTGACGGTGATGGCGCTGCTGGCGGCCGACGCGGTGATCGGCGTCGCGTTCCCGCCGCTGGTGCGCTACGCGATCGACGGTGGCGTGCTGGGCGATGACGCCGCGGCGCTGGTCCGCGCCACCCTGCTCGGCGCGATGCTCGCCACCGCGGGCTGGGCGGTCGGGGCGGCGACCACCGTGCTGACCGCGCGCACCGGGGAACGGGTGCTGTTCGGCTTGCGGGTCCGCAGCTTCGCGCATCTGCAGCGGCTCGGGCTGGACTACTACGAACGCGAGCTGTCCGGACGGATCATGACCCGGATGACCACCGATGTCGACGCGCTGTCGACATTCCTGCAAACCGGGGTGGCCACCACCCTGGTCGGCCTGCTGACGCTGGTCGGCATCGCGGTCGCGTTGCTGGTGATCGATGTCTCATTGGCGCTGGTCGTGCTGGCGACGGTGCCCGCCTTGGTGCTCGCGACGGTGCTGTTCCGGCGGGTGTCGTCCATCGCCTACACCGTCTCGCGGGAGCACGTGTCGGCGGTCAACGCTGATTTCCAAGAAAACGTGACGGGGCTGCGCGCGGTGCAGGCGAACCGGCACGAGCCGCGCGCGGCCCGTCGGTTCGCGGAGTATTCGCAGCGCTACCGCGACAGCCGTTTGCGAGCTCAGCGGGCGATCGCGCTGTACTTCGCATTCGTCGTCGGATGGGCCGACGTGGCGCTGGCCGCGGTGGTGTTCTTCGGTGCGCGGGAGGTCGCTACCGGCGCGACCAGCGCGGGAACGCTGGTCGCGTTCGTGCTCTATCTCCAACTGCTGTTCGGTCCGATCCTCCAGCTGTCCCAAGTCTTCGACAGCTACCAGCAGGCCAGGGTCGGTCTGCGGCGGATCGGGGATCTGCTGCGCACGCCGTCCTCGATCACCGCCGACCCGGTCGATCCGGTGCCGATCGCGCAGGGGTTGCGCGGCGATGTCGCCTTCGATGACGTCCGCTTCCGGTACGCGGGTAGCCGGGTCCCGGCCCTGGACGGTGTTTCTCTGCACATCCCGCGGGGTTCCAGCCTGGCGCTGGTCGGGCCGACCGGCGCGGGCAAGTCGACCGTCGTCAAGTTGCTGGCACGTTTGTATGACCTGCCTCAGGACGAGTCGAACCATTCCGGCGGTAATCCGCCAGAGCCGAATTCCCCGAAGATCCCAGCGTCGAACCCGGCCGATTCCGTGGATAGCGCGTCTCAGCACAGTGCCACCAGTTCGCGGCAGAACGATAACCGCGCCTCCGAGCCCGGCTCTATCCGTGTGGACGACGCCGACATCCGCGACTACCGCCTGGCCGAATACCGCTCACGTCTCGGCATCGTCCCGCAGGAAGCTCACCTTTTCACCGGCGACGTGGCGAGCAACATTGCATTCGGGAAACCATTCGCGACCGCCGAGGAAATCGCCGCGGCCGCCGCCGCGGTGGGCGCGAGCGACATGATCGCCGCCCTCCCACTCGGTATGCGGCAGCCGGTCGGCGAACGAGGCCGCGGCCTGTCGGCGGGCCAGCGTCAGCTGATCGCGCTCGCCCGCGCCGAACTGGTCGCTCCGGACTTGCTGCTGCTCGACGAGGCCACCGCGACGCTGGACCCGGACGCCGAGGCATCGGTGCTGGCAGCGAGCCGATCGCTGAGCCGCGATCGGACCACGGTGATCGTCGCGCACCGGCTCGGCACGGCCGCTCGGGCCGACCGGATCGCCGTGGTCGACCACGGCCGGATCGTGGAATTCGGCCCCCATGCGGAGCTGCTCGCAGCGGGTGGGCCGTATGCCCGACTGTGGGCAGCGGCCCACGAGTCCGGGGGAATATTCTCGAGTATCGACGAGTCGTCACCTATGAGGTCGGGGGTGTCGGGTGGTCAGTGAATCCGCCGATTTGCTGCTGGGCCTATCCTCAGATAGGGCGCATCGGCGCGCATCCGCTGATCCCCGTGCCGGGCACGTCACAAACGTCGCAGCGCGAAGAACGAAATGAGGCGAACACCTGCTGTGAGCAGCTCAACTTCCCAGTTCGGTCAGAACCAATGGCTGGTCGACGAGATGTATCAGAAGTTCAAGCAAGATCCATCTTCCGTCGACGAGAGCTGGCATGAGTTCTTGGCCGACTACACGCCTGAGGCGAGTGGCGATTCCGGCAACAGCCAGGCCGCCCCCGCGCCCGCGCAGGCCGCCGCTCCGGCTCCGGCTCCGGTC
>NZ_BDBA01000015.1 GCF_001612745.1 Nocardia amamiensis NBRC 102102
GTCACCCCGGCTCCCAAGCCCGCTGCCGCCAAGCCTGCTCCCGCTCCCGCGCCCGCGGCACCGAAAACGCCCGCCCCGGCTGCTCCGAAGCCCGCGACGGTGACCGCCCGCACTCCGCAGACCACTCCGGCGCCCACGTCGAACGCCGCGCCCACCTCCGGCCCGAAGCAGGCCGAGACCGCCACCGACGAGGCCAAGGTGCTGCGTGGCGCCGCCGCGGCGGTGGCGAAGAACATGGCCGCTTCGCTGAGCATCCCCACCGCGACCAGCGTGCGCGCCATCCCGGCCAAGCTGATGATCGACAACCGTCTGGTCATCAACAACCACCTCGCCCGCACCCGGGGCGGCAAGATCTCCTTCACCCACCTGCTCGGCTACGCCATCGTGCAGGCGGTCAAGGCGTTCCCCAACATGAACCGGCACTACGCCGAGGTCGACGGCAAGCCGAACGCGGTCACCCCCGCGCACACCAACCTCGGCCTCGCCATCGACCTGCCGGGCAAGGACGGCAACCGCTCGCTGGTCGTCGCGGCCATCAAGGGTTGCGAGGCGATGACTTTCGGGCAGTTCCACACCGCCTACGAGGACATCGTCCGCCGCGCCCGCGACGGCAAGCTGACCGCCGAGGACTTCTCCGGCGTCACCATCTCGCTGACCAACCCGGGCACCATCGGCACCGTGCACTCGGTGCCCCGCCTGATGCACGGTCAGGGCGCGATCATCGGCGCCGGCGCCATGGAGTACCCCGCCGAGTTCCAGGGGATGAGCGACGAGCGCATCGCCGAGCTGGGCGTCGGCAAGCTCATGACGCTGACCTCCACCTACGACCACCGCATCATCCAGGGCGCGGAGTCCGGCGACTTCCTGCGCACCATCCACACACTGCTGATCTCCGACGAGTTCTACGACGAGATCTTCCACGGCCTCGGGGTGCCCTACGAGCCGGTCCGCTGGCGCAAGGACATGCGCGAGCGCGGCGTCGACAAGAGCGCCCGCGTGCTGGAGATGATCGCGGCCTACCGCAACCGCGGCCACCTGATGGCCGACACCGACCCGCTGCGGCTGGTCAAGGACAAGTTCCGCAGCCACCCGGACCTGGACGTCACTCAGCACGGCCTGACCTTGTGGGACCTGGACCGCACCTTCAACGTGGCGGGCTTCCACGGCCAGGAACGGATGAAGCTGCGCGACGTGCTGTCCATCCTGCGCGACGCCTACTGCCGCCACGTGGGCGTCGAGTACACCCACATCCTCGATCCCGAGCAGCTGGAGTGGATCCAGGAGCGGGTCGAGCAGAAGCACGCGAAGCCGACTGTCGCGCAACAGAAGTACATCCTGAACCGGCTGAACGCGGCGGAGGCCTTCGAGACCTTCCTGCAGACCAAGTACGTCGGGCAGAAGCGCTTCTCGCTGGAGGGCGCCGAGGCCGTCATCCCGATGATGGACGCGGTGATCGACCAGTGCGCCGAGCACAGCCTCGACGAGGTCGTCATCGGCATGCCGCACCGCGGTCGCCTCAATGTGCTGGCCAATATCGTCGGCAAGCCGTACTCGAAGATCTTCACCGAGTTCGAGGGCAACATGAACCCGGCCGGCGCACACGGCTCCGGCGACGTGAAGTACCACCTCGGCGCGCACGGCACCTACCTGCAGATGTTCGGCGACAACGAGATCGAGGTTTCGCTCACCGCCAACCCCTCGCACCTGGAGGCGGTCGACCCGGTCCTGGAGGGCCTGGTCCGCGCCAAGCAGGACCTGCTGGACAAGGGCGACGGGCCCGAGGGCTACTCCGTCGTGCCGCTGATGCTGCACGGTGACGCCGCGTTCGCGGGTCAGGGCGTGGTCGCGGAAACGCTGAACCTGTCGGGTCTGCGCGGCTACCGGGTCGGCGGCACAATCCACATCGTGGTGAACAACCAGATCGGCTTCACCACCGCGCCGGAGAACAGCCGCTCCACCGAGTACTCCACCGACATCGCGAAGTTCATCGGCGCGCCGATCTTCCACGTCAACGGCGACGACCCGGAGGCGTGCGACTGGGTGGCGCGCCTGGCGGTCGACTTCAAGCAGAAGTTCCGCAAGGACGTCGTGATCGACATGATCTGCTACCGCCGCCGCGGCCACAACGAGGGCGACGACCCGTCGATGACCCAGCCGTACATGTACGACGTCATCGACACCAAGCGCTCGGTGCGCAAGGCGTACACCGAGAGCCTGATCGGTCGTGGCGACATCTCGCTGAAAGAGGCCGAGGACGCGCTGCGCGACTACCAGGGCCAGCTGGAGCGGGTGTTCAACGAGGTCCGCGAGCTGGAGAAGTACTCGCCGGAGCCGAGCGAGTCGGTCGAGGGCGACCAGCCGGTGCCCGGAACCGTCGTCACGGCCGTGGACAAGGCGATTCTGCAGCGCATCGGCGACGCGTTCCTGGGCGTGCCCGACGGCTTCAACGTGCACCCGCGCGTCAAGCCGGTGCTGGAGAAGCGCCGCGAGATGGCCTACGAGGGCAAGGTCGACTGGGCCTTCGCCGAGCTGCTCGCGTTCGGCACGCTGATCGACGAGGGCCGCGCGGTGCGCCTGACCGGTCAGGACTCCCGCCGCGGCACGTTCACCCAGCGGCACGCGGTGATCATCGACCGCAAGACCGCCGACGAGTACACCCCGCTGCACAACATCGGCAGCGAGAACCCGGGCTGGTTCGCGGTGCACGACTCGGCGCTGAGCGAATTCGCCGCCGTCGGTTTCGAATACGGCTACTCGCTGGGCAACCCCAACGCACTCGTGTTGTGGGAGGCGCAGTTCGGTGACTTCGTCAACGGCGCGCAGTCGATCATCGACGAGTTCATCTCCTCCGGTGAGGCCAAGTGGGGCCAGCTCTCCGACGTCGTGCTGCTGCTGCCGCACGGCCACGAGGGCCAGGGCCCGGACCACACCTCCGGCCGCATCGAGCGCTTCCTACAGCTGTGCGCGGAGGGCTCGATGACCGTCGCGGTGCCGTCCACCCCGGCGAACTACTTCCACCTGCTGCGCCGCCACGCCTTGGACGGCATCCGCCGCCCGCTGATCGTCTTCACCCCGAAGTCGATGCTGCGCAACAAGGCCGTGGTCTCCGACCTGAAGGACTTCACCGAGAGCAAGTTCCGCTCGGTCTTCGACGAGCCTGCCTACGAGCAGGGCATCGGCGACCGCGCCAAGGTCAAGCGCATCCTGATGACCAGCGGCAAGCTCTACTACGAGCTGGCCGCCGAAAAGGCCAAGCAGAAGCGCGAAGACGTCGCGATCGTCCGCATCGAGCAGCTCTACCCGCTGCCCGTCCGTCGCCTGAACGAGGCCCTCGAGGGCTACCCCAACGCCACCGACCTGGCCTGGGTCCAGGAAGAACCGGCCAACCAGGGCGCCTGGCCCTTCTTCGGCCTCAACCTCCCGGAAACCCTTCCGACCCGCTTCACCAAACTCCGCCGGATCTCGCGGCGCGCCATGTCGGCCCCGTCCTCGGGGTCCAGCAAGGTGCACGCGGTGGAACAGGCGGAGATCATCGCGGAGGCGTTCGAACCGACTGCGTAAAATCCAGTCCCGAAACTCGGGCCGAATCACTCTCTTCCGCAGAGTGATTCGGCCCGTTTCACGTCTTATCACCAGGTCCAACAAGACACCGGCGTCGATGCCATGCAATCGCTGGACCCGATGATCGAGATCACCGGTCCTGGGGTCGCGGCATGCCCCTGCAGGGCTGGGCCCCCGACGGCGGCGGGAACTGAACGCCAACCTGGCGAATCAATGAGGCTAGACTGATCACGAACATCACTGTCGGCCATCGGGACTGAGCATTGCTCCTTCGGCCCGCAGCGGTGCGTACACATGACACACGAATTGGGGGGCCAATGCTTATTGCGCGTGGCGTCCGGCACTTTCCTGGTGGGGGCCTGCTGGTAGCTCGAACCGATTCCGGGCTGGCCTGGGTGCTCCGGAGGCAGCATGGATAACTTCACGGTCGACTTGTCCAGCCTTGCGGGCTTCGAGCTGGATCTGCAGGACGTCGGGACAAACTTTTCCTCGAACGCCTCACGCCTGCTATCGGCCGTGTCGCTGCCCACCGGCTCGACGGGACTCATGGCCACTCTGACATCGTCGTTGGAGAAGTTCCACAGTGCGATATCCACAGCGCAGCAACGCGATCTGGCGGCACTCGGTACCCTCGGCACCAACCTCGCTACCGCGGGAACCAGATATCTAGCGAGCGACGACAACTCCGCCAACGCGCTTTCGGCAGCATCGGCGAACACTTTCGGAGACAAGGGCGCACCCGATCGATCAGCCGATTCCCTGGGCGCCAGCCGCTTCAGTGGGTTGCAGCTGCCCAGCCTGCCGGAAGTGCAGGAAAATCAGTACGCCGTCCGCCAAGTGGTTACGGCCGGTATCGAGTTGATCTCCCCATACGATGAGCCGTTGAGCCGAACAATCGGCATCAAGCCAGCAGCGGACTACCTTTCCCCGCTGGTGGCGGACTGGGAAGCACTGCAAGCCATCGGCAAGCGGATCGGCCTGCTCGGGATCAACGACTATGTGGCCTCAGAAAATCTGGTCGGCGGATCCACATGGCTGCAACGCAACTGGTCCGGGGACGCTGCACAGGCCTTCGGCGCGATGGCGGGCGGCCTCGGACAATCGGTGGCCGGTCGGAGCTCCGATCTGGATGCGGTGTCGAAGATCGTCGAGAATGGTGCGGCCTGCCTCGAGCGGCTGGTATACAACCAGGCAATGGGGCTCAGCGGCGGACTCGCACAGTCGATGAAATTTCTCGGCTTCACCCTCCCGCTGGGAGTGTGGGCGCAACTGATCGATAAGCCCATGCAGGGTTCCATGAGGGCGGAGATAATCTCGGCGGTCGATACGCTGAAGAAATCAGCGGACTCCAGACAGAATGCGATGACGACAATTATCGAACGATTTTCCCAGACGTTGGATTACACGCCCGGGCGCGCGATCCCGTCGCTCGATGCGAGTGAATTCGAGCTTCCAGAGAAGGTGGTTGTCGATTTGGGTGTCATGCGGTACGGGTTCGGCAACAATGTGTGGTGGGAGAGCAGCATTGCATCCGCCACCTGATCCGCCGATTCCGTCGAGCCATCCGAAGTTCGGATCGGATACGAGCGTACTGAACAGATCGGAAGCAGGGGTGATCAGTGTCACCACGGCCCCGGCAGTTCTTGCCTATTTCGACAGCAAGGGGTACGAATTCGCAGCCGATATCTTCGGGGCATACTTGGGCAATAACGGCCCCGACTACGAGTACATAATAAGTACGAGAAACGTCGAGAAAGTTGTCAAGACCCGGGCTGTCGCAGGGAAAGCCCAGGAGCAGCTGGATTTCATCAAAATGGAAGCCAAGCAATACACGGATCGGGTCGGAGTGTGGCATGAGATCACATCCTCTTGGGAGCCGGTCCGGGTGACCGATGACTCCGATGTGACACTGGCGCTCGGAGACTTCTCGGTTGCGGTCGGGAGCGACGTCAGAGTGCAATCCACCGAGGGCCAGCCGCCTTCGGCGGAGATACGGTACCGAATATATATCTATGACCTATACGATTTCGACAAGTCGGCGGAATGGTCAGGAGATATCGAACTGTCCGTCAAGAAAGGTCTCAATCACGATATGAGGCAATTGGAGGAGGCCGGATGGGCGCGCAGTTTCAAAGCCCGTGGCGACACCCAATTCCTCGGGGGATACACGTGGTCGGGAGCGATTTGATGAGTGCGATCCGAACCCGTAGTCGCATGAAAATGAGCGGGATACCGATGCTGGCCGGTCTTCTCGTTATCACCGGCTGTGGCACGTCCGACTCCGACGCGTTGGACGATATAGGCAAGTGCGGAAATATTCATTTCCCGAACAGCGCGAGCGTGGTTGCGCACCACCGTGAAGATCTGTTCGGGGGAGATCGGGTGGCAGAGGTCGTCGTCGACCTCCCGCGCGGCGAGCTGGACTCCTTCAAGACGCTGTCCCATCTCGGCCAATTCGAGGCGGGAGCAGTCCCGAGCTACTGGAAAGAATTCTACTGGCAGAATATGCGGGACAGTGGTGTAGCAGACGCACTGCAGCAGGATGCCAAAAACGAATATTTCAAAGAGTCCGATGGGAACTCCGGGCGATGGCTGGTGGTCCACGATCTCGGTGCAGATACGACTCGGATCTTTGCTCGCGGGTCATGTTGAGCGGCGACCTGGACCCATCCTCGGGGGACTCAGCGCTGTCATCGAATGCGAGCGGCTCCGGCGCGCTCCGTGACGGATTCACTCGGTGAGCGCGGGTGTCACAACTTCATTGCAGCCCAGCATGATTCACAGCTTCACGATCTCGATCTCCGGACCGCACAACAACGCCATGCCCTCGGGGTCCGACGTCACCACCGTGACCAGCCCGCGAACCGAGCTTGTCATCGTCAGCGGCAGTCTCGACCGCCGGAAACTCTGGGCACTCCACCGGTTCAGGTAAAAGCGTTGAGGGCCAACGTTGCCACGACGAGGGCCAGCACGACGATGTCCGCGATCACCGCCGTGACGGTGTCGCGAACGCGAAGCCGGGCCACAATCGCTCCCACCATCAGCGCAGTCAGGCCGGCGAGCGCGGCCACCCCCAGCGGTCGGAAGTAGATGCCGATCAATGCGCCCAGGGCTCCGGCCACCTCCAGCGCGCCGGTCAGGCGCCATAGCGCAGGCGAGACACGCAGGTGATCGCGGATCTCGAGCGACTGCCGCAGGCCGACGAGCTTCACCATGCCGGTCACGAAGAACAGGAGACCGACGGCCACGGTCAGAACTGTTGTCATGCTGGAGACCGTAGCCACTGGCAATGAGGTACGCGCAGCGGAGCCGGTCGTCGAGATGGCACCCAGCACCGGAACCAGTCTCTGGCACGGTTGGCCTTCATATTGGCACGTTCGGTACTGCCCGTCCGACCGGCGCGATGCGAGACTATGGCCTCGTTGTTCGCACCGGCCGTGTCACCGTCGAGTCGAGCCGGTGCGTCGGTTTGCGCTGCTTCACACCTGAAATCTCTGGAGCGACTTTCCATGACCACCCCGCAGTTTCCGTCGCATGCCTCACCTTGTCCGGTTGGTCACGGCTCGCCGAGCGGTGCCGACGGACCGCGCGTGCCGCTGTATTCGCCGGAATTCGCCGCCGATCCCCATCGCGCCTACCGTGAGATGCGCAAGCAGTTCGGCTCCATGGTGCCGGTTGATCTGGCGCCGTCGGTGCCGGCGACGCTGGTGATCGACTATCGCACTGCTGTGCGAATCCTCCATGACCCCGAGCATTTTCCGGCGGACCCTCGCGTCTGGCAGAAGAACATCCCCGCAGACTGCCCGGTCCTGCCGTTGATGGAGTGGCGGCCGCTGGCGAGCAGAAGCGCCGGAGTGGAATTCGAACGCTACCGGCAGGCGATCACCGCGAGTATCCAGGAAGTCGATCTGAATGCCCTGCACGCCACCGTGGAGGAGATCGCCGTCCCGCTGATCAACACCTTCTGCCGGGCGGGTACGGCCGACCTGATGAGTCAATACGCGTTTCCGGTGGCGTTCGAAGTCGTCAATATCCAACTCGGTTGCCCGCCTGAAATCGGGCGGCGGGCCACGGCGGCGTTGGCCGCGATGTTCGAGGGTATCGAGGCGGAGAAGGGCAACGCCATGCTCAGTGAGGCTCTGCTGCAGCTGGTCGCGCTCAAACGGGCACAGCCGGGCGACGACATCACCACGCGGCTGCTGCGGCACCCGGCCGGACTCGACGACATCGAACTGCTCAACCAGTTGGCCGGCTTCTACGCTGCGGCGTTCGAGCTGCAACAGAATCTGATTGCCAACACGCTGCTGTTGATCCTCACCGACGACCGGTTCGCGGGCGGCGTTCTCGGCGGGACCCTTTCCACCCGTGATGCCCTCGACGAGGTCTTGTTCAACGACCCACCCCTTGCGAACCTGTGCATCAGCTATCCCAGGCAACCGATCCTCATCGACGAGGTCTGGCTGCCTGCGCATCAACCGGTCGTCGTCAGCATGGCCGCCTGCAACAACGACCCCTCGATCCGCGCCGAGGAGCTGGTCGGCAACCGCTCGCATCTGGCGTGGGGTCTCGGCCCGCACGCCTGCCCCGCGCGATCGATGGCCTACCTGATCGCTCAGGACGCCATCGATCAGTTGCTCGACGCGCTACCCGAGATGCGGCTTGCCGCACCGTCTGGCGAACCGACCTGGCGGCCCGGCCCGTTCCACCGAGCCCTGGCCGCTCTCCCCGTCGACTTCCCGCAGACTCCTCCGTTGAACGCCTCGACCGCACCGGGACGGGAGTAGCTCTCACCAGGTAGCCGGTGGGGGCTGGGTGGACCATCGCCGCCGGGCCCGGTAGAACGCACCGGTGTCGGAGTACCCCAGGCGCCGAGCCAACGACATCGAGTCACCCGGATTCATCTGGGAAAGAACCTCGAGGCGAGCACGGCGAGCACGGTCGAGTTCCTGACTCCAGGTGGTTCCCTCCTCCGCGAGACGCCGTTGCATACTGCGCTTGCTCGTCGCCAACCGCCGTGCCGCGCGATCCACGGTCACCGGACCGTCACCCAGCATTGCCGTCAACACATGGTGCACTCGGCCCGACCACGTCGCCTCGCGGTGGTGCGGTGGCGGCAGCGTCGCCGCGTACCGCAGCAGGATCTCGGCGAGCACCGGGTCGGCGGTTCGCATCGGCAGCTCCAGATCGGACTTCCGGAATGTGATCTGATCGGTCGGCGCGCCGAAGTCGATCCGATCGGTGCCGAACAATTCGACGAGATGACCGTGCCGGCGCGGCGCTTGCTGGTGGAAGCAGACTCGGACGGCATTCACCTGCCGCCCGGTCACATATCGAGCGCGAATCACGTTGCTCGCGAGCGCGAACTGCATGGCCAGCTCGCGTCCGCGTCCCTGTCCACGGAGCATCCGAATGTCGAGACCCACTTCGTTCTCGGACCCGCCGACGAGTGCGAACGCGAGATTGGTGGTGATGATTCCGAGATGCGGCCGAATCAGTGCCAGCCCCTCGCCCAGGGTCGGTGCCGTGGTGAGCAGGTAGTCGAACAAACCCAGCCGTCCCGGAACATAGGTCGCCGCACTGTGTAACGCCACGACCGGATCTCCCAACTCGTGTTCGACCAGTTCCCACAGCCGCACATAACTGTCACTGGGCACCATCAGGTCACTGCTCGACCAGACCCAATCCGGCAAAGCCGCCGCACGCGCCAGCTGATGCCGTGGCGATTCGGCCAAGCCCAGACTGTCGAGGACGAACTTGGGCAAAATCACCTGATCCGTGGTCATCTTTTTCAACGTCCTGGCCGGGAAGCAATCGGGCACTGTCGATGTGTCACAAAGCATTCGAAACCAAAGTGACACGGCGACTCGAAATCGTACCCATGTTTCTCGTGCCATGGCGTGCCGGCGCCGGGCGGGCACGGCGGATCAGCGGCCGCGCTCCGTCAGGGTCAGAAACAGGTTCCGCGGACTGAACGTGGTCCCGACCGCCTTCTCGAAGGTGGAGCCGGGTTGTGCGCACAGACGCCACCTACCCGCTATCGTCGCCAATGCCAGGGTCGCTTCGACGACAGCGAAGACGTCTCCGATGCACTTGCGCGATCCTCCGCCGAACTGCACCATCGCCTCGCGCGGGATCTCACCGACCCGCTCCGGTGACCAGCGGTCGGGATCGAACCGCTCCGGATCGGCGAACAGCCTCGAATCCCGGTGCACCACATACGGGCTGAACATCACCGAAGCGCCCTTCGGAATCCGGAACCCGCCGAGCTCGACGTCTTCGGTGGCACGGCGGGTCAGTATCCAAGCGGGCGGATAGCAGCGCAGGGACTCGCTGATCACCTGGGCGGTATAGGTCAGCTGCCGGCAATCGGCGTACTCGGCCGGTCGCCCGGCCAGGACCTGATCCACCTCGGCGTGGAGCCGGGCCTCCACCTCGGGATGCTCCGTCAGCAGGTAGAACACCCACGAAAGCGTCGCCGCCGTGGTTTCCGCACCGGCCACCAGGATCGTCGTGATCTGATCGTGGATCTCTTGATCGGACAACGCGGCACCCGCCTCCGCATCACGCGCGTTGAGCAGCATGCCGAGCAGATCGCGCGCACTCGATTCGTCCCGCCGATAATTGGCGATCACTCGGTCGACCATCGGGTGCAGCCGCGCCAACCTCTTGGCCCACTCCCGGTTGCGCGGAAGCGGCAGTTTGTTCAGCACCGGCAGTGGGCTGACCATCTTCTTGTACAGCAGGTCGAATATTCGCGGCAGACCATGCTGTATCTCGGCCGCCAGATCATTGCCCAGATCCGAGGAGATCAGGGTCTTTCCCGTCACCGCCAGTGTCAGCGCCGTCATCTCCTCCCGGACGTCGAGGACCCGGCCTTCCTCCCAGGTGGCGGTTTGCTCGATGATCTGGTTTCGCATGATCTCCGCATAGTGCGCGATCCGATCACGACGAAAGGCCGGTTGCATCAGCAGTCTCTGGCGCCGGTGCTCCTCACCTTCGGAACTGAGCAACCCGTTGCCGATCAATTCCCCTGCGTTTTCGACGGCCGCGCCCTTGTCGAAGTGGCGCTGCTCGACAACAAGAGCCTGTCGAACCAACTCAGCGGAGCTCAACACGTACACGCCCTGCGGCCCGAGCTTGATCCGCACGATGTCGGACTGCTCCCGCAGCGACTCGAAGAATTCCAGCGGGTTCCTCCGAAGTCGCAACGCGTGGCCCAGTAACGGAATTCCGCCGCTTGCTGCGGGTATCACGGAAGCAGACATCGAGACTCCAATGCATGTGGGCGAGCAGGATGACACGAGCTCGGAGGCAAATCGCTCGTCGCCGTCGAACTCATCGGCGACACGCTCGACCGAAGGACACGGCACGTCGATGATCGAATATCGCGGCGTTGCTGACGAGAACAAAGCGCGCCAATCCTGCGGCGTGTTGTGCCATGCTCGGACCGACATGACCAAGAGTCCGACGGCAAGCGGAGGAGCCGGGCTATACCCTGCCCGGCTCCTCCTGTTACGAGCGGGATTCGAACCCGCACCCGTCGGATTAACAGTCCGATGCTCTGCCGATTGAGCTATCGCTGCACCATCTGTGACCCCTGCGCCCGCGAGTGCGTTTCAGGATGATGTACCCCGCGCGTTGCCATTACGCTACAGCGCCACGTAGAGGCGCTGCCCGGACTCGAACCGGGATTTCGGGGGTGCGTCGCGTTCACACCCATGAGCTCGAGGTCGATGGTGTTGTTGAGCTTGGAGCAAGAGCTTGAGTCTCATCGGCTGGGCACTGCCCCGCCGTCAGCTCGAGTTTCAATTTCAGCTTGTGCTCCATCCCCCCGAAGGGGGAGTCTTTGGCCCCGGTTATCCGAACAGATAGCCGAGGATCGCCTCGCCCGGCTCGACGTCGGTCACCGCGGTCGAATTCGCTGTCTCCCGAGCATACTTCACCGCATCGGTCAGCTTCCCGAGCCGAGCACGCATCTCACTGACCTCCTTGGCCGGCAACGCTCCCGAGAACTTCGTGGTCGTCCAACGTCCGACCACCACGTCCTCGTGATAGACCTGCACCTGGGCCGGGTGCTTGTCAGTGGCGGCCGCCAGCACATGGTTGCGCGGCACCTTCTTGGTCCGCACCGTCTGGCTGGGCTCGGTCGCGTAGCAGTCCGTCACATCGTCGAACGACCAAGCCTCAGCCGGGTCGAGCGTCGGCAGCTTGGCGATGAACGACTTCAATTCACCCAGCTGCTTCTCCAGGAACAACAGGTAAGTCACCGGCAGGTCCGTGGCGAGCGTGTTTCCGTCCACCACCAGGTCGGCCTTCGCCGAGCAGTTGGCCACGTCCTTCGTGGCGGTGACGTTCAACAGCCTGGCCAGGGTCGCCGTGACATCCGCGATCACCTCGCTGACCCGAACCTGCACCCGCTTCGACTCCGGCGGAAGCGCCTCACCTTCGTCATCCAACGGCCGGTAGGTACGGGAAATACCAGCCAGCAGCTCGGTCTTGCCCACCCGCTGGTACGCGGCGGTCAGGTCAGCGTTCGCCTGAGACTTCGCACCCTTCTCGATGGCGATGAGCTGGTTCAGCTTGGTGGTCACGATATTCCTCTCCGTTGCCCGATCCGCAACGGTGCAACCGTAGAGGAACCGGCATCACGTCCGCCAGCGAATTTCCGGTTCTCCTAAGACTATTCGGCAGCGATCACTCCTGACGACCTCTGGGATCCTTCGGTGCGTCGGTGTCCGAGGTGGCAAGATTCCACACCGAGAGTGCAGAACAACCGAAGAAGCTCGGCTAGTGGAGAAGATTCACCGGCAAGGACCGACCGAAGCCGAAATGGCACGCGGATCAGGGTCGGCTTCCGGGCTTGGCCTGGTCGCCCAAAGTCTCGCGGAGGAATGCCATCGCGGCGGCGGCATCGGGGTCCTCGACATACGGGCGTGACGTGGCCTCTACCTGGTGCTGCGCGTCCGACTGTGCACGCTGGATGGTCTCCAGCAGTACCCGCGCGAGCCGGGCTTCGCCAAGGCGAAGCGCCTGTGGCGTGAGCCGCAAATCGGTGACCTTGCCGTGCGCGTCCACAGTGACGCCCAGCTCACCGTTCCGGGAGCCGGCCCGGACCGTTATCTGTGCGAGGGCCTGCCTCAAGGCGTAATTCTTGCGCCGCCATTCCGCTACGGCACGACGCTGCTCCTCGTTCCATTGGTCCAAATAGTCCACGACGACTCCTGGGGGTCAGATCGTTCAGGCAGTGAGCTGGGCTACTCTCGGTAGAAGCCGACCTGGTAGTCGCAGGTGTCCTCGATCGCGAACGGTTCGCTGATGTATCGAGCGAGCTCGCCTACCTGTGCCCGGGTAACGTCGTAGCCATATATTTCGATTCCTTCATCAATATTCAGAAACCGCTTCAGCGCTGCAAGATCGATGCCGCGCAGTGGGTACTCGTCGACCAGGTGCCCAGACTGCCTATCATAGGCTTCCAGGTAGTTCAATTGCCCTCCAAAGATCTGGTCAACAGTCTAGTCTCGATAGTATTCGACTTGATAGTCGCATGAGCTATCTACTGCGAAGTCACCGACAATGTATTTTGTTAATCTGGGCAGTATCGACAAGGGCACATCGTATCCCCCAGCTTCCGGAGGGTACTGGATACCATCTATCTCATAGCTGTCCCCGAACTCGAGTAGATCCTTCAGTGTTGCGGTATCCAAACCGATCAATGGATAGTCTCGCACCAGTATTTCGGATTCCTTATCGAATGCTCCCAAGTACCACATATCACTTCTCCGGGCTGCGTGTAGGATCTGGCGGCTTTGTCTGATTCCCCGTATTCGGGTCGTACTCGCCTAGATGTTTTCCGTTCTTGCTGTACTTCTCCACAGCGCCGTGCTGATAGTCCCACTCGTAGATGTTTCCATCATTGTCTACCCATCGTTTTCGCCTGCCAAGGCGTTTTGCCGGTTTCGCCTTTGGAAAGCCTGGCAAATCTTTCGGTGGCGGATTGTAATGCCAGTTGCTTCCGCCTGCGTTCGTGCTGGCGTTGAACTGAGTCGGATTGGCTTCGAGGAGTGGTTGCAGGTCCGTGGCAATGCCGATGACTGCCGCGCCCGCAGCGACCGTGACTCCTGTTGCGAGAGCGGCGGCTGCGTCGAACGCGATGAGTACGGTGACGATAGCCGCTCCGGCGGAGCTGCCTGCTGCGGCTGTCGTCCCAACGGCACCCGTTCCAGCGGTGAAGATGCCGACCAGCACCCCGGCGATGATTCCGACGCCAACCGCGCCCGCGAGGATGGCGAGGATCTTCTGGTGCGCATCCTCGATCTGCTGTGCCCAGTCGTCACATGCTCTGGCGAGACTCTCGTATTGCGTAGCGACGGTCTCGACGCTCGTGAACACCGCGTCCATCTGGGCAAGCGCCTGTGGCAGTTCGTCCGAGGCGATTTCCTCGAGGTTCAGCCACGCCTGCCCGGTGCCGTCGCTGGCATTGCGTAACCCTTTAGCCGCGTCTCTCCACGCTTTTCCGAGTCTCCGCAGCTTCTCCGGGTCTCCGTTCGGCCAAGTGTGGCCCTGCAGCCAGCTGCTGACCAGTTCCCAGCCGAATGGTGGATCTGTGTCACCGCCGAATGCACCCTTGAATATGGGCGCCGTCGTGGTCTCGAGGACCGCGGGCGCCGGGTCCGGCGTCTCGGGAGGTGTCTTGTTGAGTTTCTCGGTATTGACATGATTGACGGCGGTGAAGGCAAGTAGGTCATGGAGCTTGCCGAATGCGTTGACGATGTTGGTTCCGGCGGCCACGGCATTGAACGCGGCCGGGTCGTAACTGCTGGCCCAGGTGCGGCCGGCGCTGTCGCTGCCCGCGCAGCCCCAGTCCTTGTCGAGCGCCGTGGCGAGTGTCCGGACGACACCGTCGGCGTTGTGGCGGGCGGCTTCGTACAGTGTCGCCGCGTTGGACAGGACGCCCGGGTCCATGGTGATGGGCGCCATCAGGGCCACATTCGTCGATTGTGGGCAATATTGGCCAGGTACCGGTCCCGCGCGGCGCGTACGGCGTTTTCGAGTTCCGCGAGAGCCGTCTTCATGTCGTTCATCTCACGGTGCCAGGTGTCATGTTTCGACCGATGTGCGTCCGCCGCACTGCCTTCCCACTCGATGTGCAGCGCAGCGACTTCGCGCTCGACATCGGCGATGCGTTGCTCGATCTGCTGGCCGATTCGTCGAGCCTTGTCCACGAGTGTCAGAATCCGGTCGGTGTCCGCAGTGTAGGCGGACATCACGGATTGCCCAGGTTGAACTGAACGTACGTAAGGTCGCTCGCGTTGCTGTTGTCGGTCTTCACGTACCTGTCAGCGGCTTGATGGATCAACGCCGCATCCTCGCTGAGAGCGGCAGCGACCTTCCGAGCGGAATCCACCCACTCGACCCATAACGCGGCGTGTGTATCGGCCGCCTCGCCAGTCCAATCGGCGGACATCAGCGCGTCGGCTTCCTTGCGCAACGCCTCGACGTCGTCCCAGAACTCATTCGCCCTTGCCGACATCCGCTCGGCCGCGGCGTGCATCTGTTCGGGATTGCTATGCACCTTGCGACGCTACCACGGAGACGAGGGCGGATCGCCGAGTGGAATTTCTAAGCCGCAGTAGGGCTTCCGCGGTCTCAAGACACCGCCGTCCATCGCACCTCGCGGTCCCCGCGCCGCAGGGACGAGATCCGTACCCTCAGCTGTTCGGCCGCTGTCGGCTTGTCAGGCGCCAGCCGGATATACGCGCCAACAGAGTGCAGCTCGGCGATGTCACGGAGCAGATGCCAATGCGGCCAAGCCAGGAGGTCGTATCCGTAGGCGTCGAAGAATCGGCGCCGGTCGATCTCCGGCTCGTGAAAGTGATCCGGTAGCCCGCTGACGAGATCCAGTTCCCGTGGACCGATGCAGCACTGGTCCCAGTCGATCAGGACAAAGCCCCGGTCGGTGTGGACAGCGTTCTCGGAGTGGGCGTCTGCGTGGATCAAGCCGCGACCCAAGGGGAATTCGGCAGCGTTGTAGGCGTCGACCAGTTCGTCCGCGCGTGTGGCGATCCACAGATGATCGTCGGCATCGAGCGCCGGGCGCGTTCGGCTGGCATCCAACGTGAGCGCCTCGCGCAACCGATGCAACGGCCGGTATTCGGGTACCGGCAAGGGTGGGCGTGGTAAATGGTGTAAGCGCCGGAGCACTCCAGCAATGTCCGTCGAGCTCGCTAGCGTCCGCGTCGGACAGTATGGCCAAAAGGTGGCAACCACCCCGGCCGCGATGACGGGTTGCTCACCAGGAAGAGGGCATAGCCCGATCGGCTCACCGTCCTGTTCGTTCAGCCACCGTGTGACGGCGACGCCGGTATTGGCACGCGCTCGCCTGAGGTCTGTGTCCGGAGCCATCCGCACGATTACGCCGCCGTTGCCCTCGCCCGCCAGCAGGTACACCGCGTTCGACCGGTGGTGCAGCAACTCCGCGCCATCAGTGACAATCCCGAAGGCCGCGCATACCGCTTTCAGCGCATCTACGCTGGGGAGTCCACTGGCGTCGGTCACGGCGCGACCGCAGTAACCGTGTCGATCTCTTCGCGCATCTCAGCGACCGCGGGATGGCGATCGTATCGAGCGGCGATCGTACCGAGGTCACGCAACCGCGTGCAGCAACGTTCTGACGACACCACCGTGATGGCAGTGATCGCGTCGCGGCCACAGGTCGCCGCGCTGCCGTAGTCACCAACCTGGAGGTACGCACCAGCGAGCGTCGGCAGCGCTACGGCACGACTCCGGGCATGTTCGATCGCGTGCCCGTTGATTGCAGTAGTCAGGTGCTCTATGGCCGCGGGCGCGGCAGTCGCATCCGTCAACGAGAGCAGGTAATACGAGTGCCCTTGCTGCGCGATGATTTCCGCATGCGTGACGAACGACGCCCATGGTGGAGTGTTGTCGGCACTTTCGGCGCAGTAGAGACCCTCGGCCGTGCCCATCGCTCGCCGCATCTGTTCAACCTTCCTGAGTGCCGCCCAGCACCCGCGGGTGTCCAGGTGACTGCTGGTAAGTACTCATGCGGCTAACACATCAAACGGCGAGGTCATCGAACTCCCCCGCTTTGCATCCCTCCAGCCAGGCGCTGAACTCAGCCCGAGTGAACTCGAGGGTTCCGGCTTCTGGTGCGCTACTGTTGCAGACCAACACGCCGCCCGGAATTGCAGCAACTTCAACACAAGTCTCCGAGCTGGTGAAGCTCGACTTCTGCCGGTTGGCGTGTCCCTCAGCATCACTCTGGGCCCAGCGCTGAACTGAGCCTTGCTCAGCATGATCCCCCACTCCATTGCTCGGCCAGCCGCAATATGTACTGACGTGATTCCTTTGGGGACAACGCGGTCCGGCATGCATGGTCGAACACAGCGGAGAAGGACGCAACGTCGGCAACGTCGGTGATGAACTGTCCGCTACCATGCCTTTCGAAATGCACCCGCTCGGCACCTCCCCACGGGTGTGCCATGATCGTGAAGTCCCCCATCCGCAGAGCTTCGTACATCCCTGCGTCGAAGGTGGTGATCCTGATCGTCACGTTCGGCAGGTCCGCTAATTCAGCCATCGCAGTCAACTGCTCAGCCATCACCGAACCGTCGCCCATACGAAGGTGCAGAACAGACTCCGGCTGGACAACATCAATCGTCAGATCGCCATTGCGTACACGCTTCTGTCGATGGAGTCGCTGGTCGATCATCCGCTGGATGGATGGGTCCGACATGCCAACAATGCCGACGGTGCTGCCGATACTCGCGAGGTACCGAGGCGTCTGCAAAAGCCCGTGTACGGCCCGAGGCTCGTGTGTGCGAATCTTGGTCGCGGACTGCTCCATTCCGAGATAAGCGACCAACCACTCTGGAATCTCGTCAACTTGCGGGACGACACCGTTGAGCATCGCGTCCAACTCACGCATGGACACACTGATCGCCTCGGCATACCGCTCCCGCTGAGTCAGTTGCGGCGTGGACTCACCACGCTCCCACTTACCAAGCGTCGTTCGGTCGACCCCTACGAACTCAGCGATCTGCTCCTGAGTCTTCCCCGATGCCTTCCGCGCGTCGATCAGCCGCTTGCGTCGCATGCACACATCATAGGCGTCTCTTGAGTGCCGTGGA
This sequence comes from Nocardia amamiensis NBRC 102102, assembly GCF_001612745.1. Taxonomy (GTDB): domain Bacteria; phylum Actinomycetota; class Actinomycetes; order Mycobacteriales; family Mycobacteriaceae; genus Nocardia; species Nocardia amamiensis. Next base: position 17,709 of record NZ_BDBA01000015.1, read on the forward strand.
TCATATTTGTTTGAAGCGTCAAGCTATCAGTGCGCCCGATAGGGAAGCGATGCCGCGAAACTTCGCAACCCGATCCGACGCCGTCATCACGTTGGACCGGGCGCACCCACAAACATGAACGAGCATCCAGGGGGCCACCATGTCCGCATCCGCCGTAGCGGACGCGCTCGGCCGGTGTCACTACTACCGGACTGTATGCCAATTGCCTTGCCACATAGATGAATCCGGGCGGATTGCACTCACCATCGGCGGTCGTGTCCGCGCACTCACCACTCCGGAACCACTCGGACGCGCGATCCGTGAGTACCTGCTCGCCCGCTCACTGGCCGGACCGATCGTGTGGCACCGATCGGGGAGATACACATTTCTCACGGGTTATTCCGCTGAGGCCGAGGATCATTCGCCCTACGCGCGCACACTGCTGCGGACCAACTCTCTAATCATCCCATCCCTCGGCATAGTCGCACTTCCCTCCCCCACGGACCAAGGCAACTATCGCCGATGGATAGAACCGGCTCGCGACGGCTACCGCCCATGCCTGAAGACGGTGCTGGACGCCCTGATCGCCTGCGCGCCATGATTGCTTCCAGTACGCCACGTCCCGGCGAACCCGACCTCCACCTGAGCATCTTCCTGCACGGAACACGGCTGGACTACGCCGCCTGCCGCACGGCGGCTCTTCGCTTCATCGCGGAATGGCACGCCCACGAGCGCGAACCGATCACCGTCATCCCCGGCCCAACGGGTGGTCTCAGCCGGTTGCCGTGCGAGCGCCTTTACCTGGAGCCGTGACCGCTATCAGTGGGTAGGGGCCGATGACTTCCCATCAATCCGCCGGCAACGTCCGCAGAAGATCCGCAACCTCCACGGTGAACTCGTCCACAGGCCCGTTGATCACGCACAAATCCTCGTGCAGCGCATCGAGGAGAGTCCTCGCCTCGGTAAATTCTCCTGTGCTAGCGAGTACTTCACCAAGGTCGTAGCGCAGGAGCAATGCCGTTTCGCCACCGTCACCGTTCGCGGCAACGACTTCATCGAGCACCGAACGCAATCCCGCGATGGCCGCCAAGCAGTCGACCACACCAGCCTTCGACGCAGGAACATCTGCACTACAGCAGATCCCATCCGAGAAGTACACGCTTCACGCCACGCCACACACCTCCCTCCGCCGCGCCTGGCGTGTGGCAAGCCGCCTCCTCCTCAGGAGGCGGCGCCGACCCTGACCCACCCGACAACGCGATCACGGGGACGAATAGCCGTCCCACCCCGGCCTGCCGAGGCCACGGCCTGACCTCGCACGCCCATCTCGGCACCGCGGCCGCGCGACGCGGCTTCAATGCCGCTGGGCTGGCCGATGACTCGTAACACGGGGACGGCGAAGCGCGAGATCTCAGGGGCCGCCGACGCCGAAACCCGTCGTCCGCAGGCCCGATGTATCACCGATCGGCAACCTATCCCAACCGCCACCCTCACCGGCACAACTCGCTCGGAGGCAATTCCATGCACAAGATCACCATCGCCGCCGCCCTCGTCGCCACGGCGTCCACCGTCGCCATCGCCGCCGCGGGCACCGCGTCCGCGGAGACGCACGTCCGTCACTATTCCGGGTACGGCGCCGAATTCGCCTGCGACGCCGACAAGATCGCGCTCGGCAGCGTTCCGAACGCGGTCGTCCTCTGCGACCGACTGAACAACGGGGTTTACCGGCTTTCGATCGTGCCCCACCCCGAGGTTCCGCTGCACCTGCTCACGCTCATGGCAACCGGCAGCTTCGACGGACTGTCCTGAACCCGAGCCCCACCCATCAACCTGAAGGACCGTTCAAAGATGACCGAACCATTCCACAAACCGCCGCAGATCGGCGACTCCGCCGCGCCCGTGCCGTACGAACCACCTGCGCCGCATACCGGACCACCCGATTCCGCACCGGCCAATTTCGCGCCGACACCTCGGGACGTGGCCTACCCTCCGCAGGCGATCCCTGGCACAGCCGCAAGCCCGTATTCGACTGCACCACAACCATTGCCGCCCGGATACGGCGTCCCGCTGGGATACCCGCCGCAACCGTACTATCCAGTACCGCCGCAAATGCCGATCGTTTCAGTCACCCAGAACAACACCTCGGGCGGGGTCGTCTATGTCCGCCCCGGCGTCAACCACGGACTGCACTTGGTGCTCACACTACTCACATGCGGAATGTGGGCGCCGATATGGATAATTCTGTGGGTCGTCGACGCCGTGAGTCGTAAGTGATCGAATCGCAATGTTCGGGGGTGCGGAGGCCCGCCAGCGGGCACACCGCACCCCACCTCTCAGTACTCGCAGTCGCGGCCACGTCATACCGGTCGACCCAGCCAAATGCCGAGCGCACAGCCAAGATCTGCGGTATGAATCGGACCGGGGTTCGATGAGCCGCAACGGGAGGGAGGACGGGCTTATGTCCGATGACTTGCAGCACGTGAGGGAACGCCAGGCTTGGCTGATCCGCGCCGGGCGAAATGGAGAACGCGAGAGCCGGGCACTACAGGAAGGCCTCGCGATCCTGGGGTGGTCCGAGGTAGGGGACCTCAGCAAGTACCGAACGTGGCATGAGCTCAAATCCGCGCTGCAGCAAGCATATTCGGATGCGGGCCGAGCGGTGATCGGCAACTGGACCGGGCAGTTGTGGAAGTTCGACAGCGAGATTCAGCATGGCGACTTGGTGGTCATGCCACTCAAGACGCGGCCGGGGTACCTGGCGGTCGGCAGGGTCAGCGGACCGTACGAATACCGGGAGGACGAGCCGAGGGATTTTCGGCAAGTACGAAAAGTCGACTGGCTCCGCACCGACATATCATGGGATGCGGTCCGGCCCGATCTAAGGGCTAGTCTTGGCTCGCTGCTCACAGTTTGCGGCCTCGCCCGCCACAATGCCGCCGCACGCATTGAGCATTTGGCGGACCACGGTACCGATCCCGGCTTCGACGGCGACGAGGAAGCCACCAGTTCGACCGAGCTGCTGGACGATGCCGTGTCCAGGGATCCGTCGAATCCACGTGCGTTGACGATTCGAAGCTTGCTCGAACATTGGGGCGTCGAGCGGCGCACCGCGGCGGCGGTCTCCATGATCAAGGCGGATCTCGCGAGCAACGGCCTGACCACCCGACCCGCGTTCACCGAAGGCGCATTGAGCGACATCGTTGCGCTTGTGCCGCTCGGGACCGAACCCGGGACCGCCGCGGCGGTTACCGGCGCGGTCGAAGATATCGAGAACGTGACCGAGCCTGAGCCGATGTCTCGCCGACTCGGCAGCCTACCCGCGCGGCTTGTGTCCGTGCCGTCATCTGTCGACCTGACATACGCCAAAACCCTGATGCTGCAACATCAGTTCTCTCAGGTCGCCGTTATCGACGAGGACGGAACCTACCACGGTGCAGTCACCTGGGAGTCGATCGGGCAAGCTCACATCGCCAGCGACGATCCGACTCTGACGAACGCAACGGTACCGGCCCTCGTCGTCGACCATGACGCCCTCCTGCTCGATCAAATCGACATGATCTACGACCGAGGATTCATCTTCGTCCGCGATCAGGACCGTGTCAGAGTCACCGGCATCCTCACCGCCTCGGATCTCACCCGGCAGTTCGGCACGCTCGCGAGGCCATTCGTACTCATTGAGGAAGCCGAGAACCGGTTGCGTCGCTCCGCCGACGAACATTTCGACCTCCAGGACCTGAAGGACTCCGTACCCAGCTATCAGAAATCCCGGATCAAGGACGCCTCCGATCTCACCTTCGGTAACTACGTCTACCTCCTGCGTGACGCCGACCGCTGGCGCAAGCTCGGCTGGCGACTCGACCAGGACCAGGTCATCGATCTACTGGAGAAAGTCAAGGATGTGCGGAACGACTTGATGCACTTCGCGACCGATCCACTGTCGGAAGAGAAGTTCGCCGCGGTCACCGGACTCTTGCAATTGCTGCGCACGGCCGAGCCGAACCCGTGATGGCCAGCTCTCCGGGCGCCACCGAAGCGATGCCGTCACCGGATATCCCTGGAACTCGAGCTGGCTCGGGCGCTGACGAGCCGATACACGCACGCTTTTCAGTCGAGACGCCGGCGTACCTCGGCGGCGAAGCCCGGTACCCCAGATCGGTCGAGCACGTCGAGTAGACCCTCGATGTGTTTCGGCGGGCGCTTGTGCTCGGCTACTTGCTTGTACAGCAGCCTGATCACTTGCCCGGGCGCCAGATCCAACATGTCCAGTAGAAAAGCATCAGGGTGTGACAACTCGGGAAAACCGTCGCCGATAGGCCTGACCTTGAAATCTTTGAGATTGAACGTCAGCAGTACGTCCGCGTTACTCTGCAATGCCGCCGCGAGCACATGGCGGTCTTTGGGGTGGTTCTCCATTCTGTCGACGAGGTCTTCGTACCCCTCGACCAACGCGTCAGCGAAGAAACCGTTCATGGCGCTGATCAGGCGGTCGACCACCGCGGCCGAATCGTCACCCGCATGCCTCGCAGAGAGATTCCGCTGCAGCTCGGCCAAGATCTCTGCCGACCACAACGGCTGGATCAGATTTGCCTCCGCCAGACGCAGCACAGTGTCACGCAGGTGGGCCGGATACAAGACGCAAGTGTCGAGGAATACCCGCTGCATCAGTCATGTCGCCTGAGCGGTTCCGAAGGTACGTCGTCGTAAAGACCCAATTCTTCGGAAATCCTGGTCAGCTCAGACAACCCAGCGGCACGCTCGGCACGGCGGTACTCCCGGAACGCCAACACGTCGGTCAGACGAACACGACGATGCCGTCCCGGGCGGGTGAACGGAATTTCCCCCGCGTCCAGGAGCTTCACAAACGTGGGCCTGCTCATGCCGAGCAATTCTGCAGCTTCTTGCGTCGTCAACGTGGTGTGCAAGGGCGCTACCGTGACCGCCTTGCCCTCAGCGAGTGCGAGCGCCACGAGACGCAGCCCCTCGAACACTTCAGCAGGCAAAGTCACGACCTGACCCTCAGCCGAACGGAGGACAGTCGCCCCAGAAGACGCGGGCGTAGAGGATAGGAACCGGCGCACCTCAGCCAGTTGATCAGGATGCTCAGGCAGCAACGTGCGCTCGTTCAACGTCTCGGTCATCACACCTCCTCAGAGACCACAGTATGCCCTGCTTTCGAATAAATCGAAAGCAGGGGGCGGAAGTGGCACCGACCAACGGAGCTGCCGCCTCAGCGACACCCCTCCACGGATCTGGGCTCGGAGCATCGCTGACTGCCCGCACTCCGATACACGATCTCCAACAGCCGACGGTGTCAACAATCGGAACGGAACGGGAGGCACAGCGGCAGCAGATCGAATCGAGCTGGAGTCTCGGTGACGGTCGGGGGTGGTGGGATCACCTCGGTTATCGGCAGGGGCTCGGTGGTCGACGCGGGCAATGGGGTCTGCTGTACGGCGTCGCCGTGTGGGGTGGAGCAGGCGGCGGCCAGCACCCAGATAGTGCCGATGACGAGCGCTATCAAGGCCACGGCCGCGATCTGTTGGGGGCGATGGCGGATCGGGCGCGGTTGGCCGGTCGTGCGGGTGCGTGGAGGCACGGTAATCATTTGGCGGAGATCGGGGATGCGCGGTCGACGTTCGACGAGGCGCGGTGCGGCTGGCCGTCGCGGGGGACGCGCTCCGGTCTCCTCGTCGGACAACCACTGCGGCCGATGCGGCAGAGGTGACGGTGTGGGGCGGGGGCGCAGTGGCTGGGCGTCGGATTCGATCCACGACGACCACTGGTCCGTGAAAGGTGATGACAGCGGGGGTGCTGATTGCGCTGTGAAATCCGGCGTCGTGTCCGACGGCGGGGGTTCCGGTGTTATGTGTCTCGACGCAAAGGGGGCCGGCGCATAGGGGTCCGATTCGGCGCGTTGCGTCTGTGCGTACCTTGAGGCGGGCAGACCGTCGAAGTGATGTGGCCTCGATATCGGCTCTGCCTCATCGTCTTCCGGTGCGTCCGCGATATCGAACGACTGTCGATCCGCGATCGACGGCGAGTTCTGTGTGGTTGGGCGGTCTTCCAGGCCGGGATCGCCTGCCGCGTCTGGCGCCACAGGTTCGGAGGTGTCGGACCTCGCCCGCATGTGTGTTGCGGGCCGGTCCGACGTGACCGCCGCCTCGTTTCCCAGGTCATCGCTCTCGGGCGGTTGCGTCGATCCGGATGCGTTGAGCTCCGGTGCTATTGGCATCACGTCTGGCTGGTCGAGTGCGGAATGCGATGACAGCACGTCCGCATCAGCAGCCATGCCGACCGCGTCCAAGCCTTCTACGGAAGGCGGGCCGTCGATTGCTGTTGCCACGCCCCGCTGCACGACCGCGGAATGCGACGACAGCACGTCCGCATCAGCAGCCACACCGACCGCGTCCGAGTCTTCCGCGGAAGGCGAGCCGTCGATTGCCACCACCCCCGGCTGCTCGAGTGCAGAACGCGACGTCGGCACGTCCGCATCAGTAGGCACGCCGACCGCGTCCGAGTTGTCCACTGACAGCAGCCTCTCGACCGGCGCAGCTCCTTCGAGTGCCACCGTGTCAGTCTCGCCACGCAACGTCCGCTCCAGCGGAAAACCATCCGCCACAAGGTCTTCAACGCTGACCTGATCGGCAAGGTTCAGATCGCCGAGCAGGGCATGCACGCGTTCGGCGGTCCAGATGAGATTCCGGCTCGCCGTGCGGTGGAACCAGGCACGCAGCTCGACGGGGCTGCTCCCGAGCACCACCCCGCAGCCCTTGCGCCGCGATTCGATGTTCAACGTGACGGTCGATTCCCGGGGCGGCACCACGACGATCAGGCCGTCGACGTCGGCCTCGGAGTGGTGCTTGCGCACCAGTTCCTTCAGGTTGACGACATTGTTGGTGACCTGGTCGAACGGGCTGCTGTCGTGGTCGCGCACGTGGACCGGGTCGCCCTCGAACCCGGACAGCCGCCAGCGGCCGTTGGCCTGGACCGAGAGGACGCCGGTCATGGCTTCCGGCACGGTGCCCTTCACCTCGATCACGACCGCGGCCCTGGGCGTGATCACGACCAGATCGGCTCCCTGCGCCTCGTCTGCGCGGTTGCGAGTGGGTAAGTAGCACCCCGAGATCGCCAATCCGACAATGACGTACTGTCCGGTCCAGCTCCGCAGCCAGCCGAGCACGCGTTGCTCGGATCGCGGTGCCGTCGTTCGTTCGTTGATGACCAGCATCAGCGGCCACCTCCATACGCTTCCCACACAATCGACTGCTCGACGGTATCCGCCGCATCATCCAGCGAAAATTCGAAAGGCACTGTAAGAGCATGCTATTGGCGGCAGATGGGCATGCTGTGGGGGGCAGGTCGACAGGAGCTCGTTGACGTCGTTCGACCGCAGGCACCAACGACAGTCCAGCGAAGTGGTGTACAGCCGAAAAGGACGTGAACGTTGAGCGAGAGTGAGCAGAACATGGACTCAATGATCCGATCTGCCGTAGACGACGCGATATCGATCGAGATCAGACACTTTCAGTCCGGCGCGGTCGATATCGACTTGCGGTGGGAAGGGCACCATGCCGTGATCCAAGGGGTCCGTGATGAATGGGGTGTATCCGTGGATGTACCCGACGATGAGGGGTTCTGTGGGCACGACCATGCCTTTCCATCACTGGAACAGGCACTTTCAGCCGCACAGAAACTCTTGCCATCCGCAGGTACGACGTCAGACTGACGGGCGACAACCCCGAGCTATGCCAGATGATGCTGCCATCCGGACCGCGGGGTGCGACCGGTGATGTGTGCCTGCGTGCCTCAGCTGCGAAGGGCTGCGGCGAGCGCCGGGGCAACGGAAGACGCTATGGCGAGAGGACGCCGGTCATGGCTTCCGGCACGGTGTACCTTTACCTCGATCACGACCGCGGCCCTGGGCGTGATCACCACCAGATCGGCTTCCTGCGCCTCGCCCTTGCGATTACGGTCGGGTACATAGCAACCCGAGATCGCCAGTCCCACAATGACGTACTGCCCGGTCCAGCTCCGCAGCCAATCGAGCACGCGCTGCTCGGATCGCGGTGCCGTCGTTCGTTCGTTGATGACCAACATCGGCGGCCACCTCCATCGCGTCCACACAATCGACTGCTCAACCGTATTCGGCGACCGAATCCGGCAAAATCCGAAAGGCACTGTAACAGCAGCATATTGGCGACAAATCGGCATGGCTCGAACAGCGCGCGGGCAGTGGTGGTGGCGAGACCGACACCGCGTCTTCCGCAGTGCGGATCGCTCAGCACGGTCGCGTCGGCTCGGCCCGGCAAGCGAGTCGCACACGAATACACCAGCAATGGGTTGACGACGACCTACGGCGCTACCGTGGCACCATGCGCGCCTTTCGAGAGATGTGTGAGCTGTTCGAACACAGTGAGCTCGGGACGCCGCCGATTCCGGCCCGGTTTCGGCCGCGACTGGATCGAGCGGGGAAGTGGGCCTATGCGACCCGTGAGATCTTGCCGATGGAGATGTACTTCTTCGGCTACTACCCGCACGAAGCGCGGCAGACATGGGTATCGGACTATGTGGCCGTCTGCCACGCCGGGCACGGAATCAACTCGTACGCCATCACCTATCAACTCGTGTTGGGCCCGTTGGCGCTATTTGCCCAGACGCCATGGGGAGGAGCGTACAGCGACCCGGAGCGTGATGCCGAGCAGGTGCGCAGAATGTTCGATGCCTGCGCGATGCTCGCAGAAGTCGCCGAGAGCGCTCCCAGTAGCGGCCGGGACAGGTTGCTCGTTCTGCATAGCAGCCTGAGCCGCATATACGCTTGCCAATGGCTGGCGCGCTCCGAAGACGCACCACGCGAAGGCGTTTCGGACGTTGTGGAACTCGAGGAGGATCCGCTCGCCGCATTTCACACCGCCGCCCAGAGGCTGACCGAGCACCGGTAGCGGTGAACCTCCTCTCTGCGATCAGCTGCGCAACGCAGCCGCCAAGGCCGGGTCGACGGAAAACGCTATGGCGATGAGAGATTCGACCAGTAGGTCGATGTGTTGTTCGCGGGAAATAGGTTCCGTCCGCAACCAGGTCAGGGTGGTTTCCTCGACAAAGGCGATCCACCCGCGCATGGCGAGCATGAGCCGCGGGTGGTCGGCCTCGGAGACCGGGACGGGGACTTCGGCGAGGATGATGCCGATGATGGCGTCGCGGGTCAGGTCGACCATGGCCGCCAAATCGGGGCTGACGCTCGTGGGGCCGCGCAACAACGCCAGGTATGCGGTGCGGTTCTCGCTGACGTAGTCGATATAGCGCTCCATCGAGTCGCGCAGCATCCCGGAAATGCCCAGCGTGCGGTCGGGGGCGACGCGCTCGAGCAGTTCGGCGTTGGCATGACGCACGATCGCCAGCAGGAAGTCGTGCTTGGTCGGGAAGTAGTGGAACAGCAGGCCGCGGGAGATACCGGCTCGCGCGGCGATCTCACTGACGGAGATTTCGTCGATGGTGCGCTCGCCGAGCATCTTCGCACCCAGGGTGAGCAACTGCTCGCGCCGTTCGTCCGGGCTGAGCCGGGTGCGCTTCGCGGTCTCGTCTCGGCTGATGGTCACGGGATCATCCTACTGAACGCTGGTCAATACACTATTGACTCGCGCTCAATAGCACCGTAGCCTGGATTACATGAGTCGCAAGGTCACAGACAAAGCTGTCGCCGACCGACCCACGCGCCACGCTAGGACGATCATTATCGGCAGCGGGTTCTCGGGTCTGGGTCTGGCCATCCGGCTGACCCAAGAGGGTCGCAACGACTTCCTCGTGTTGGAGCGCGGCAGCGATGTCGGCGGTACCTGGCGGGACAACACCTACCCCGGCGCCGCCTGCGACGTCCCCTCGCACCTGTACTCGTACTCGTTCGCGCTGAATCCGAACTGGTCGCGGTCGTACTCCCGCCAGCAGGAGATCCAGCAGTACATCCAGGACGTGTCCCAGCGCTACGACGTGCGCGACAAGCACATCTTCGACTGCGACGTGACCGGTGCCCGCTGGAACGACGACACCGCGCTCTGGGAGATCGAGTCGACCCAGGGCAGGTTCACCGCGAACAGCGTGGTCTCGGCGGTCGGCGCGCTGTGCGAACCCGCGCTGCCGGACATCAAAGGCATCAGGCAGTTCGAAGGCGAGGTCTTCCACTCCGCCCGCTGGAACCACGACGTCGACCTCACCGGCAAACGGGTCGCCATCATCGGCACCGGCGCGTCGGCCATCCAGATCGTGCCCGCGATCGCCCCGAAGGTCGGCCATCTGGACGTCTACCAGCGCACCGCACCGTGGCTGCTGCCGCGCTTCGACCGCCCCTACACCAAGGCCGAGCAGCTCGCCTTCAAGCACGTGCCTGGCTTCCAGCGACTGTCCCGCGCCGCCATCTACGCCGCGCGCGAGACCCAGGTGGTCGGCCTGGCCAAGGCACCCGCTCTGATGCAGCTATTCGAGATGATCGCGAAAGCCAAGTTGCGCTACGAGATTCGCGATCCGAAGCTGCGCGCCAAGGTCACGCCGAACTTCCGGATCGGCTGCAAGCGCATGCTGATCTCCAACGACTACTACCCGGCGCTGTCGCGTCCCAATGTCGACGTGGTCACCGACGGCATCGCCGAGGTGCGCCGCAACTCGATCGTCACCAAGGACGGCACCGAGCGCGAGATCGACGCGCTGATCATCGCGACCGGCTTCCATGTCACCGATTCGCCGACCAACGACACGATCGCGGGGCGCGACGGCCGCACCCTTTCGGAAGTGTTCGACGAGATCGGCCAGCAGGCTTACAAAGGCTCCTCGGTCGCCCACTTCCCCAATATGTTCTTCCTGCTCGGCCCGAACGTCGGCCTCGGGCACACCTCGATGGTGTACATGATCGAATCGCAGATCAACTACATCGCCGACGCGCTGGCCACCATCGATCGCCTCGATCTGCGTACCGTGGAAGTGCGCCGCGACGTGCAGGATGCCTACAACGCCGACCTGCAGGCGAAGCTGGCAGGCACCGTCTGGCTGACCGGCGGGTGCTCGAGCTGGTACCTGGACAAGCACGGCAACAACACCACGTTGTGGCCGGACTTCACCTTCGAATTCCGTCGGCAGACCAGGACATTCGACGTGTCGGCGTACGACATCTCCCTATCCGGATCCGATCTGAAGGCAGTGGCACAGTGAGCAGCGACGCTTACTTCGAGAACAAGGTATGTGTGATCACCGGAGCGGGCTCCGGGATCGGTCGCGCGTTGGCGGAGAATCTGGCCAGGCGCGGCGCCAAACTGGCGCTCTCCGATATCGACGTGGACGGCCTGGCCGAGACCGTGCGCCGCTGCGAGCAGCTCGGCGCCGAGGTCAAGTCCGACCGGCTGAACGTGGTCGAGCGTGAAGCGGTCCTGCTCTACGCCGACGCGGTCAAGGCGCACTTCGGCACGGTGCACCAGGTCTACAACAACGCCGGCATCGCCCACCACGGCGAGGTGATCCGCTCGGAGTTCAAGGACTTCGAACGCGTCATGGACGTCGATTTCTGGGGCGTGGTCAACGGAACCAAGGCGTTCCTGCCGATGGTCATCGAGTCCGGCGACGGTCACATCGTCAACGTGTCCAGCCTCTTCGGCCTGATCGCGATCCCCGGGCAGAGCGCGTACAACGCGGCGAAGTTCGCGGTGCGCGGCTTCACCGAGTCGCTGCGGCAGGAGATGCTGGTCGCGCGGCATCCGGTCAAGGTCACCTGTGTACATCCGGGCGGCATCAAGACCGCGGTCGCGCGCAACGCCACCTACGCCGAGGGCATCGACAGCAAGTCGGCCGCGTCGATGTTCGACAAGAAGCTGGCCATTCATACCGCCGAGATGGCGGCGCAGACCATCACCGAAGGCGTGCGCAAGGGGCACGGCCGCGTGCTGATCGGCTGGGAGGCCAAGCTGCTGGACCTGTTCGTCCGGGTGACCGCGTCGGGCTACCAGCGGATCGCGGCCAACGTCGAACGCCGCTTCCTGCCCTGATCCGGATTACGAGGAGCACCTATGCGGGACATCAACCTTCCGCTGCCCGTTGCGCGGGCGGTACTGAATCCGATCTTCCGGGTCACGCTCAACAAGCGGTTGCCGTTTCCGATGCAGCGCAGGCTGCTCGACATAAGTTCGCGGGCGCAACTGATGCCCGAGGGCAGCATCGTGCAACGGCTGCGCCTGGGCGGCAGGCCCGCCGAGCGGATCAGCTTCGCCGGCACCTCCGGCCACGGCGCCGTCCTCTACTTGCACGGCGGTGGGTACGCGGTCGGCTCGCCTACGACGCACCGCTCGCTGGCGGCGCGGCTGGCGCGCGACACCGGCTGCGCGGTCTACGTTCTGGACTACCGCCTCGCACCGGAGCATCCGTTCCCCGCCGCGCTGGACGACGCCGAGGCCGCGTCCCTGGAGCTGATGACGAGCGCGGGCTACCACGCAGGGCAGATCGCCATCTCCGGTGATTCCGCGGGCGGCGGCCTCTCGCTGGCGCTCGCGCAACGGTTGATCGCGCGGCACGGCTGCACTCCGGCCGCACTCGGCTTGATCGCACCGTGGTCGGATCCCAACCAGATCCCGGAACGCCGGCGCGACTTGGTCATCAGCAAGCCGTGGTCGCGCGCCTGCGCGGCCGCGTATCTGGGCGACGGGGATCCGGCCGACCCTGGCTACGCGCCGCTGACCGGCGAGCTGCGCGGCCTGCCGCCGACCTACGTGCAGGTCGACGTCAGCGAGCTGCTGCACGGGCAATGCGTGGATCTGGTCGCCGCGCTGCGGGCGTCGGGCGTGCACGTGCAGTTCACCGAGAGCAAGGGCTTGTGGCACGTCGCACAGCTACAGGCCGCGCTGGCGGCGCCGGCGGCGGCCGCGCTGGGTGAACTCGCCGGATTCCTGCGCGAAGCACTCCAACCCGCGGACCTGCGCGAACTAGGATGAGCAGCGGAGCGGGGTCCGTACCGGGCGGTAATGTGCGGAACCCATTTCGGTGGTCGACCTCACGGCCCTGGCACAGGTGTCGTAGATTACTGGCGAGTAAACCCACGTGGAAGGGCACTGATGCGAGAGTTCGAAGTCCCGGCTTCTTACACCATCCCGGATGACGCGAACAATTCCGACAACGTCTTCCGCCATGCCGAGCAGACGCCGAACGCGGTGCTGTTCAACGTGCCGAACGGCAGTGGCGGCTGGCGGGACGTCACGGCCGTGGAGTTCGCGACGACCGTGACCGGCGTGGCGAAAGGCCTGATCGCCTCGGGCCTCGAGCTCGGCGATCGCGTCGCCATCATGGCACCCACCCGGTACGAATGGGCCGTCCTCGATTTCGCGATCTGGGCCGCGGGCGGCTGCACCGTCGCGATCTACGACAGCTCCGCCGCCGAGCAGGCCAAGTGGATCCTGCAGGACTCGGCCACCAAGCTGCTGGTCCTGGACAGCGACAAGCACCGCAAGGTGATCGACGAGATCGAGACCGGATCGCTGCCGGATCTGCGCGAGATCATGCAGATCGACAAGGGCGAGCTGGACGAGCTGATCAGCCGCGGCGCCGGCCTGGACGACCAGATCGTGCACGACCGTCGCGCCCAGGTCGGCGCGCAGTCGCCGGCCACCCTGATCTACACCTCGGGCACCACGGGCCGGCCCAAGGGCGTCATGCTCACCCACGCGAACCTCTACGCGGAGTCCAAGTCCGACCGGATCGCGCTGCGCAAGTACGTCACCGAGGGCAAGAAGACCCTCATGTTCCTGCCGCTGGCGCACGTCTTCGCCCGCGCCGTCGCGCTGGCCGCGTTCGACGCGAAGGTGATCGTCGCGCACACCGCCGACTGGTCCACCCTCGTCGAGCAGTTCGGCAGCTACCGGCCGCACTTCATCCTCTCGGTGCCGCGCGTGTTCGAGAAGGTGTTCAACAGCGCCAAGCAGAAGGCGCACGACGGCGGCAAAGGCAAGATCTTCGACGCCGCCGCGGCCACCGCGATCGCGTGGAGCGAGGCCATCGACAACGGCGGCCCCGGCATCGGGCTGAAGCTCAAGCACGCACTGTTCGACAAGCTGGTCTACGCCAAGCTGCGGGCGGCGCTCGGCGGCCAATGCGAGGCGGCCGTCTCCGGCGGCGGCCCGCTCGGCGCGCGCCTGGGCCACTTCTTCCGCGGCGTCGGCGTGACCATCTACGAGGGCTACGGCCTCACCGAGACCACCGCGGCGATCGCTGTGAACACCCCGGAGGACATCCGGGTCGGCTCGGTCGGACGGCCGATCGAGGGCCACGCCGCCAAGATCGCCGAGGACGGCGAGCTGCTGCTGCGCGGCTCGGTCGTGTTCAGCGGTTACTGGGGCAACGCCGAGGCCACCGAGGATGCCTTCGAGGACGGCTGGTTCAAGACCGGTGACCTCGGCGCCATCGACGCGGACGGCTTCATCACCATCACCGGCCGCAAGAAGGAGATCATCGTCACCGCCGGTGGCAAGAACGTCTCCCCCGCGCTGCTGGAAGACTCGCTGCGGGCGCATCCGCTGATCAGCCAGGTGATGGTGGTCGGCGACGGCCAGCCGTTCATCGGCGCGCTGATCACGCTGGACCCGGAGACGCTGCCCGGCTGGAAGGACCGCCACGGCCTGCCCGCCGACACCCTGATCGAGAAGCTCATCGAGCACCCGGAGCTGATCGCCGAGGTGGACGCCGCGGTGGCCGAGACCAACAAGAAGGTCTCGAACGCCGAGCAGATCAAGAAGATCCGTCTGCTGACCATCGACTGGACGCAGGAGACCGGCGAGCTCACCCCGAAGATGTCGCTCAAGCGCGCGGTCGTGATGAAGCAGCACGCCGAGGACGTGGCGAAGATCTACCACTGAGTCGGGGCCCGAAGGCGCTGTCCGTGAAAAAGTTCGCGGACAGCGCCTTTCGCGTTCCATGCTCAGGGCAGGCGGCTCGACCCGAGACATCGTCGAGGACATCGGAGGTTTGCTATGACGCAATCGGAATGGACGCTGCCGGCACGAACACTGCTCGACCGGATCCAGGCAGAGCTGGCTCCACAGGACGACGACAACCGGCTCGTCCCGCGAATCGCGGCGGGAACGGCGCCTCGGGAGGTGTTCGCGGCCATCGCCGCCGAGGAATTGCGTATCACTGATAGCGACTGGCGCAGTGTCCATACGTTGGCTGCCCGCGCCGACGAGCCACACGCCCGCGCCTTCTTCACCGAGCTCGCGCCGGGTGAGCAACAGGCGCACCACTTGCTGGACGAGCTGGCAACGGCGGCCGGTCCGGACACCGGCGTTCAGCAACCGAGACCAGGCTGCCAGGCGTATCCGGCCTTCATGGCCTGGCTGGCGCTCAACGGCGGCGCCGCTGAGGTCATCGCGGCGTTGCATGCGAATCTCGCTGCGTTCGGCCGGTATTGCGGAGCGGTCGCCGTTGGAATGCGCGCGCACTATGGCTTCGATGACGCCGCGTGTGCGTTCTTCGACTTCTACACCGCGGGCGCTCCGGAGCTCGAAGACAAAGCCCTCGCCGCGGTTCAGGCCGGTCTCGATTCCGGGCGGCTCGACCCGGATGAAGCGCGGACGTTCGCGCGGCTGTTCCAGAGCTACGAGCTGATGTTCTGGAATACCCTCGCCGACGAATTCGCCGGATAGCCAGGGCCGGTCCGCACGTCATCGAATGGTCACAATGCCGCAAGCGGACCGGCAGTAGGCTCGATGCCATGGCCGAGATCCGACTGCGGGTGGGGGCCGGGATCGTCTCGGCTGGACTGGCGCTGGGTGTCGCCGAACTGCTCGCGGCCTTCGCCGGATCCGGGAGCGCGCCGCTCAATGCCCTCGGCTCTGCGGTGGTCGACCACACGCCCGACGGTCTGCGTGAATGGGCCATCACTACGTTCGGCACAAACGACAAAGCCGTGCTGTATCTGATCATGGGCGTCTTCGCGCTGGTCGTCGCAGGGCTGGCGGGAGCGGTCGAGCGCGGCACACGCACCGCGGGATCGTGGTTGTTCGTCGCCTTCGCAGTGATCGCCGCGGGCGCAGCCATGGCGCGAACTGGAGTCGGTGGTGCACTGCCGACTGTCATCGGCGTCGCCGTCGGCATCTACACGCTGCGCGTGCTGACCCGCAGGATCGACCGAACGGCCGAGCGACCATCCGCCAACTCGGCACACTCCGCAACGCAGACCGCGCCAGCGACGGACGGTACCGCTGGCGGTCGCGAGGACGCGGATGCCGCTGAAGCCAGGCGCGGTGAAGCCGTACCAGCAGCGGACGCGACAGACACTGCCACACTTGGGGATCGCGGTGAAGCCGTAGATGCAGCCAGAGCCACGCACGACGTACCGGCAGCGGGCGCGACAGACACGGCCACGCCTGAGGATCGCGGTGCAGGTGATGTCGGTGCAGCCGGAGCCACCGTCGGATTCGCACAGGTACCGGATGTGGCGAGGGCCCCGGCGACCGCAGGGCAGTTCGCTGTTCGGCACGAAGTCAGCCAGGAAAGAGCCGAAGCGCGCACCGAGGAACGCCGTCCCGAGCGGCGACAGGTCTTGCAAGGGCTGCTGGTAGCCGGTGGGTTGGCCGTGGTCACGGGCGTCGGCGGGCGGCTGCTGGGTCTGCGGCGGCGGGACGTGTCAGGCGAGCGAGCGGCGGTGCAGCTGCCGGAGCCGACCGCACCCGCCGCGCCCGTGCCGCCCGGAGCAGATCTGCGGATACCCGGACTGACGCCGTACGTGACCTCGAACGACGACTTCTACCGGATCGACACCGCGTTGATCGTGCCGCAAGTGTCCAAAGACGATTGGTCGCTGCGCATCCACGGCATGGTCGATCGCGAAATCCGGCTCAGCTGGGCGGATTTGGCGCATCGGCCGGTGGAGGAACGCATGATCACCCTGGCCTGCGTGTCGAATCCGGTCGGCGGCGACCTCATCGGCAACGCGCGCTGGCTCGGCTACCGCCTGGACCAGTTGCTCGCCGAGGCGGGCCCGCACCCGGATGCCGACATGGTGCTTTCGCACAGCACCGATGGTTGGAACGCAGGCACCCCGCTCACGGTGCTCACCGATGGACGCGACGCCCTGCTGGCGGTCGGCATGAACGGCGAACCCCTTCCCGTACAACATGGTTACCCGGCCCGGCTGGTCGTGCCGGGCCTCTACGGCTACGTCTCAGCCACCAAATGGGTGACCGAACTCGAAGTCACCCGTTTCGACCGAGCCACCGCCTACTGGACCCGTCGCGGCTGGTCGGCGCTGGGCCCGATCAAAACCGGCACCCGCATCGACACCCCCCGCGGCCGCAAGCGCCTCGCGCCGGGTCGCATTCCCATCGCAGGCGTCGCATGGGCACAACATCGCGGCATCCGCGCCGTGGAGGTCCAAATAGACGACGGCCCATGGCAACAGGCCCGCCTGTCCGACGAACAATCCATCGACACATGGCGCCAGTGGGTCCTCGACTGGGACGCCACCACGGGTCCACACACCATCCGCGCCCGCACCACCGACGGCACCGACGAAACCCAGACCGCCGAACGCCGCGACGTGATCCCCGACGGAGCCACCGGCTACCCTGCGGTCACGGTCCAGGTCGGCTGAGCCGGGCCGGGACGCCCTATGGCTGTTACCCGCTTCGCCCACGCGTGCTGACTCGCGCACCGACAGGTTCGAGAACGGCCGCTCGGCGCTATGCGCAGTACGCGACTCCCCGGCTCAACTGACCTGCGATTGTCCGATCGTGGCTGCGCAGCGCCGAATAGCATCGGGCGGCCTACCCTCGCCGAACCAAGGAGCGCAAATGTCCGCCGTCATCGATTGGGCGCGCGTGGAGAACCTCCAACCGGAGCCGATCACCGTGGAAATCTGGAAACAGCTCCCAGAGGACTTCTGCCGTCTTGTCGAGGTCGTGAACGGCGAGGCTGTTCGCGCCGAGTCACCAGCGCGAGGACATCAGAAGGCGGTGCGCAGGCTCGCCGACCTCATCGAGACAGCCGCCATAGCCCACCATGACAGCTACCGCTATGACCGTTTCGATGTCTGCACGGACTTCGACGTCATCCTCTGGGAGATGCCCAGGGCCACCATCCGCCGACCCGATATCGCGTTGTTCGCCTGTGCGCCAGCGGATCTGCGACCGCTGCCTGCATCGATGGTGCGACTTGTCATCGAAGTCGTCGCCCCGGGCACCGAGAGGGTCGACCTCGTGGCGAAGAAGGCGGAATACGCGCTGGCTGGGATTCCGTGGTACTGGATCGTCTGGATAGCCGACAACCGAGTTGCCTCCATCGAGGTGCACGTTCTCGACCACGCGCTCGGCTACTACCGATTGCACGACCGGCTGGAACCATTCGGCAACCAGACTGTCATCGAGGTGCCGATCCGCGTCGGGATCGACTGGGACAGGCTGAGCGGACTAGTGCGCTGAAGCAACTCCCTGCCCCGCGGCAGATGTCCAGCGGGGCAGGGAGGTCGAATCAGCCAGCCAGGGAATCGGCTTTGGCTAGGTCTGTCTGCTGGCTTGCTGGGGCGGACTTGGCGTGGCGGATGAACAGTGCTGAGGCCAAGACGCCGATCAGCAGGATGCCCGCGGGGAGCAAGGTGGACTGGCTCAGTGCGGTGCTGAAGGCGTCCTTGACGAACTCCGGGATCGGGCCCTGGCCCGCGCCGCCCTCGGCGACCTGACCGCCGCCCAGGCCGTTCGCCGTCATCCTGGCCGCGATGAGAGCGCTGATCGCCGCGCTGCCGAGCACCGAACCCACCTGGCGGGTGGTGTTGTATACGCCGGCGCCGGCTCCGGCTTGATGCACCGGCAGGTTGTGGGTTGCGGTGGCCGCCAGTGGAGCCCAGATGCAGGCGTTGGCGCAACCACCCAGGCCCGCGGCGACCATGTACCAGAACAGCGACGAGTCGGGCTCCATCAGCGCCGAGAACCAGAACACCGATACCGCGAACAGGCCGAAGCCGACTGTGGGCACCGTCCTCGGGTGCAATTTGTCGGCGAACTTGCCGATCAGCGGAGACGCGACGCCGGTCACGATCGCCATGGGCGCGAAGACCAGCGCGGATTTGGTCGGCGACAACTCGCGCACCGCTTGCAGATAGAAGTAACACGGCACCATCAGCGAGGTCACCGCCGCGCCCATCGCGGCGATGGCGACATTGGACATCGCGAAGTTGCGGTCGCGGAACAGGCCCAGCGGCAGCAGCGGCTCGCCGGTGTTGCGCGCCTGATTGATCACGAAAGCCGCGAGCACCAGCAGGCCGGCGCCGATCATCAGCCAGATCCGCGGCGACCAGTCGTAGCTGTTGCCCTCCTGGATGCCGAACACCAGCAGGAGCATGCCGACGCCGCTGAGCAGGACGCCGGGAATGTCGAACTTGTGCTCATGCGTCGGCAGCGCGGGCACCAGCCACACCGCCAGCGCGAAGGCGACCACACCGACCGGGACGTTCACGATGAAGATCCACTCCCAGCCGAGGCCGTCCACCAGCACGCCGCCGAGGATCGGGCCGACCAGCGTGGCCAGTCCCGCGACGCCGCCCCACAGGCCCATGGCCGCGCCGCGCCGGTCCGGCGGGAATGTCCTGGTGATCACGGCCATGGTCTGCGGCGTCATCATCGCGGCGCCGACGCCCTGCGCGGCGCGGGCCGCGATCAGCATCCCGACGCTGCCGGACAGCCCGCACCACAGCGACGCGGCGGTGAACACCGCGAGACCGATCAGATAGATGTTCTTGGGGCCGAAGCGATCACCCAGCCTGCCGGTGACCAGCAGCGGCACCGCGTAGGTGAGCAGGTAGGCGCTGGTCACCCAGATCACCTGGGAGATGTTGGCGTTCAGGTCGGTCATGATCGCGGGATTGGCGACCGCGACGATCGTCATGTCCAGCAGGATCATGAAGAAGCCGACGACAAGCGCCACCAGCGCCAGCCACGGATTGCGTTGGGTGGACATGTATTTCGTTCCTAACTCGGATTCTCCGAAAGACTCGGGGCAGAGTTCGCCACGGCAGTGCCCGGCAGCGGCGGCAGTGCGGCAGCGGCGGCCGGCGCGCTGGGTTCGGATCGCGCACCGGTCGCGGGATCGACGTCATCCCATTCGAGTGCGCCGCTGTCCAATTCGGCGACGAGCTCTTCGACCCAGGCCGCTTCCGCGGCGAGTGCGGCCCGCCCGAATGGCAGGGCGATCCAGTAGCGGCGAGGGACGTTGCGCTCTTCGGCCCAGGCGATCAGCAGGTCGGCGTCGGCCAGTTCGGTTTCCAGCTCACCGATCCGTTCGCGCAGCAGAGCGAGCGCGTCTGACTTGGGCAGATTGTGCAGCTCTCCCAGGGCCACGGGGAAGACCGGATACTCCGGGACGGGTCGCCGCACGATCTCGGCGATCCGGTTGCGCAGCGCGTCCCTGCCGCGCGCGGTGATCCGGTAGGTGGTGCGCTCGGGCCGGTTGCCCGCCCGCTCGACACCCTCGGCGCGGACCAATTCCTGGTCGGCCAGCCGGGACACGGTGTGGTACAGCGAGCCCGGGCGCACTTTGACCAGCTTGTCTTCCCGCCTGGAGATGAGCGTCTGATACATCTCGTACGGATGCATGGGCCGCTCCTCGAGCAGCGCGAGCACGGCGATCGCCAACGGTGTCACCGGTGGATGCGCCTGCCCCATGCTTCGTTACCTTCCTGGTCGTCTCGACCTCAGCCGAGCCCGCGTCTCGCACGCTAGGCCCGCGAACCGACATACTCCACACTAAATATTCCACATGGAATATACGGCGCGGAGCAGTCGATCAACAAGGCCGAGCAGCGAGTGATCGGCCACACATTTCCGGCCCAACACGACGAGAGGCCACCGAGAACGAGTTCTCGATGGCCTCTCGATTCAGCTCCCGTCGACGCGGCCGACATCGTTGGCGACCTCTCCAGCACCGTTGCTGGATGCGGGACTGTGGTGTGGCTTTGCACGCTTCCCGGCGGCCCAGTGGAAGGGCCTGACAAGAAGCCTAGGTTGAGGATCCTTACTGCGGCAGTGTCGGACGCGACATCTATCGTGCGATATCCGACATCATCTGTGCACCCTCGTTGAGACGAGTTCGCGGCATCCCGAATGCATAGCGACCAATCCAGAGCGCCACCAACGCGGGCAACGCCGAATACACCAGAGAAGGGCAGATCAAGCCTGGTCAAGAGCCCGGAGCGGAACGTGTGCGCGCAACACGCGGTACCGGGACGCCGCCTACAGAGCGTGCTCGTCCAACCAGCGGCGAGCCACCTCGCCCGGAGCGACGCCCTCATCCCGGACCCGCCGGATCATGGTGGCCAGTTCGTCGGTGGTCAGTTCACCCGCGACGTAGTTCAGCTTCTTGATCTGCCGCTGGTCGAGCAGACCCTTGCGAAACAGCGGCAGCACGTTCTCGGCGCGCACGGCGTAGTCCTCGTCGGACAGCACGGTCAGCCCATCGGTCGCGCCCGGTGCGAGTTCGGGCGGGCCGGTCAGCAGACCGGCATCGATCTGCCCATCCAGCAATGCTTTTCGCAGCGCGGCCGGATCGGAGAAGGCCACGGTGGAGGCGAAGTCGCACGCGGTGATCCGATCGAGCGCAGCCGGACGCGGCAGCAGGCCCGGCGCGGACGCCACCCCGACGGTCAGTCGCCCGCAACGGGGCGTGAGATCGCCTACGGACTTCAGCTTGTCGCGCGCCGCCGCCTCTGCGGTAACCACCACCCGCGGCCGCAGATCGGTGCCGTCGGCGATGTCGGACACCACCAGCCCCTCGGGCAGCGCGGCGCTCAACGCGTCCGCCACATTCTTCGGCGGGCGAGCGGTGGCGTGCTCGTCGAGATGCGCCAGCAGCGCGCCGGTGTGCTCACCGACCACTTGGACCCGATCGGCGTCGAGCGCGGCCAGGTAGTCGGCGCGATCACCCAGACGAGTCGCGACCGCGGTACGTACACCGGTACGCGCCAGCGCGCCCGCATAAATTTCCGCGAGCACCACCGACTCGGCCGAATCGCCCGCCCCGACGGTGATCGACGGCCCGGATTGGTCGTTCCCGCAGGACACGACCAGTGCGACGGACGCGAGGACCAGGAATCCAGCCAGCATCCGCTGTGACGCGGCCAACACCATCCGGCGACACCAACTCTCCGACAATTCGACGCAGGCTACGGAAAAACCTGGAAGCGGGCAGTATGGACAACCAGAATGTACCGGCGGCCGCTCGGCACCGAGAGCGCGCACCGCCGTCATGTCGGAAGGACTCCCGTGAAAACCACCCGCACCCTCGATGCCGCCGGGCAGCAGCGCCGCGCGCTGCGCGTCGCGCTGCGTGCCACTCGCGTCCTCGCCGCCGCCGCGGCCCTCGCCGCCGCGATGGTGCTGTCGGCGTGTGGCAATTCCGATCCGCTCGCCGCCAGCGGCAGCTGTTCGGGGGACGGTCTGATCGTGGGCTCGGCCAACTTCCCGGAGTCCGAAACCGTCGCAAACGTGTACGCGGAGGTGTTGCGGGTCAACGGCTTTGCCGTCGACACCAAGCTCAACATCGGCAGTCGCGAAGCCTATATCCCAGCGGTACGCCAGTGCGCCATTTCGGTGATTCCCGAGTACACCGGCAATCTGCTGCAATACCTGGACAAGAACGCCACCGCCACCAGCGCCGCCGACATCGACAACGCGCTCGGCGCGGCGCTCGGCTCCGGCCTGGCCATCGGCACGCCGGCGCCCGGCGAGGATTCCGACGCCGTCGTGGTCACCCGCGCCACGGCCGAACGCTGGAACCTGCGCACCATCGGTGATCTGGCCGCGCACTCGGCCGAGGTGAAGTTCGGCGCGCCCGCCGAATTCCAGGAGCGTCCCGGCGGCCTGCCCGGCCTGAAGAAGAACTACAACCTCGATATCGCCGCGAACAACTTCGTGCCGATCGCCGACGGGGGCGGCCCGGCCACGGTGCGCGCGCTGGTCGAGGGGCAGGTGACCGCGGCCAACATCTTCACCACCTCGCCCGCCATCGCACAACACAACCTCGTGGTGCTGGAAGACCCGAAGCACAACTTCCCCGCGCAGAACGTCGTCCCGCTGTTCAACGCGGCGAAGAAGTCGGACAAGGCGCTGGCCGCGCTGAACGCGGCGTCGGCGAAGCTCACCACCGCGGAGCTGCTCCAGCTGAACGAGGCTGTCTCCGGTAGCAGCAAGACCGAGCCGAAGGCCGCCGCCGCGGCCTGGGTCGCCGCCCATGGGCTGAACAAGCCGGTGGGCTAGGGAGGGAACACCTGTTGTCCGATATCGAGTTCTCCGGTGTCAGCAAGACCTATCCGGACGGCACACACGCGGTCGCCGACCTCGACCTGCGCATCGAATCCGGTTCGTTCACCGTGTTCGTCGGTCCTTCCGGCTGCGGCAAGACCACTTCGATGCGGATGATCAATCGCATGATCGTGCCCAGTTCCGGCACGATCAGCATTGCCGGGCAGGATATTTCGGCGGTCGACCCGGTGCATCTTCGCCTCGGCATCGGGTACGTCATCCAGAGCGGTGGCCTGCTGCCGCACCGGACGGTCATCGACAACGTGGCGACGGTCCCGGTACTGCGCGGCGACTCGCGCCGGGCCGCCCGCAGCGCTGCGCTCGAAGTGCTGGACCGGGTCGGCCTGGACCGGTCGCTGGCCGGTCGCTACCCGGCGCAGCTGTCCGGTGGGCAGCAGCAGCGCGTCGGCGTGGCCCGCGCGCTGGCCGCGGACCCGCCGATTCTGCTGATGGACGAGCCGTTCAGCGCTGTCGACCCGGTGGTGCGCGCCGAATTGCAGGTCGAAATGCAACGGCTACAGGCCGAATTGCACAAGACCATCGTGTTCGTCACGCACGACATCGACGAAGCGATCACGCTCGGCGACAAGGTGGCGGTGTTCGGCCGCGGCGGCGTGCTGCAGCAATACGACCCGCCGCGGCATCTGCTCGCCCAGCCCGCCACCGATTTCGTCGCCGATTTCGTCGGCCGCGACCGCGGCTACCGCGGTCTGTCCTTCCGCACCGCGAACGACGTACCGCTGCACGAGATCCGGACCGCCGTGGCGGATGAGGTGACCGCGCTGCGGCTGGACGCGGGCGAGTGGGTGCTGGTGGTCGACGCGGCGGGTAAACCGCTCGGCTGGATGGACGTGACCGGCGTCGAGGGAGTGCGGGCCGGACGCGCGCTGATCGACAGTATGTCGGCGGGCGGTTCGCTGTTCACCCCGACCGGCGATCTGCGCCAGGCACTGGACGCAGCGATCTCCTCGCCGTCCGGAGTCGGTGTCGCCGTGGACGATTCCGGTGCCGTGCGCGGCGGCGTGCTGGCCACCGAGGTGCTCGGGCAGTTGGCGGGTCAGCGTGCGCAGGAGGACGCCGAACGCAACCGGCACTTCTTCGAACAGCAGGTGCCGTAGGGAGCGCGAGCGACATGAAATATCTCGTGCAGAACTTCGCGGAGATCATGGGATTCACCGCGACCCATCTCTACCTCGCGCTGGTGCCGCTGCTGCTGGCGCTGGTGATCGCGGTCCCGGTCGGCGCGCTGGTGCGGCGGGTGTCGTGGCTGCGCCGGGTCACGGTGACCGCCGCGAGCCTGGCCTACACCATTCCGTCGCTGGCGTTGTTCGTGATCATTCCTCCGCTGGTGGGGATTTCGGCCATCGATCCGCTGAACGTGATCATCGCGCTCACCGTGTATTCCACGGCGCTGCTGGTGATCGCGGTTCCCGCGGCCCTGGATTCGGTACCTGCCACCGTGCTCGACGCGGCCGACGCGGTCGGTTACAGCCCGCTGCGCCGCACGCTCACCGTGGATATGCCGCTGGCCGTCCCGGTCTTCGTGTCCAGCCTGCGCGTGGTGGTGGTGACCAACATCGCGATGGTGTCGGTCGGCGCGCTGATCGGCGTCGGCGGGCTCGGCAAGCTGTTCACCCAGGGTTATCAGCGTGACTATCCGGACGAGATCGTCGCGGGCATCATCGTGACACTGGCTCTCGCGCTGGTCGCCGACCGCGTGGTGTACGCCCTCGGCCGATGGTCGACACCGTGGGTGCGCGCGGACGGCACAGCGAAAGGCGGTGCCGCATGAACCTGTTCATCGACGCCTGGCACTACTTCAGCAACAGCGCCAACTGGGGCGGACCATCGGGCATCGAAACCCGCATCGTCCAGCACCTGTGGTACAGCATCCTGACCGTCGCCGTCTCGGCGGCGATCGCGGTGCCGCTCGGCCTGGTCATCGGCCACACCCGGCGCGGGGAGGCGGTGCTGGTCGGCTTCGCCAACGCGATGCGGGCGCTACCGACACTGGGCCTCCTGACGTTCGTGGTACTGCTGCTCGGACTCGGGCTGATCCCGCCGCTGCTGGCGCTGGTCACGGTCGGCATCCCGCCCCTGCTGGCGGGCGCGTACGCCGGAATCGCCAACGTCCCGGCCGATGTCGTGGACGCCTCGCGCGCCATGGGCATGACCGAGCGGCAGATCCTGTTCCGGGTGGAAGTGCCCAACGCGCTGCCCATCCTGCTCACCGGGCTGCGCGGCGCCACGCTCCAGGTGGTGGCCACCGCGACCATCGCCGCCTACGTCAACCTCGGCGGACTGGGCCGCTACATCTTCGACGGCATCAGCCTCTACCGATACGACCGAGTATTGGTCGGTGCGCTGCTGGTCGCCGTCCTCGCGATGGTGCTGGACGGCCTGCTCGCGTTCACGGTGTGGGCCAGCGCGCCGGGAACCGGGCGTCTGCGCCGCGCGAAACCAGTCTCGCTGTCAGCGGCGGCACCAGCGCGGCTCCAGGGCTGATCCGCCGTCAAGTGGTTACCCCCGGGCCGATTTCGAGCAATGGTGGTTCAGTAGTCGACGACACGAAGTGCCGCCATAAGATCCGGCACCGTCATGTCGGCAGCCGCGAGTTCATCCAACAGATCGAACGCCTGTGTCGCGGTGAGGCCGGGCTGCGGCGGCTCGGATTTGCGGCGCGAAAAGGGCGCCCCGTTCGACGTCGAACGGGGCGCCCTTCAGCCGATCAGGGCGCGGTACCGCTAGGCGACACCCTCGGCGCGAGCCGCGGCGGCGACCGCCTCGGCGACGGCCGGGGCGACCCGCGGGTCCAGCGGGCTGGGGACGATCTTCTCCGGGCCCAGTTCGTCGAGGACGACGCTGAGGATGGCGTCGGCCGCGGCGATCTTCATGCCTTCGGTGATCCGGCGCGCGCCCGCGTCCAGCGCGCCCTTGAACACGCCGGGGAAGGCCAGCACGTTGTTGATCTGGTTCGGGAAGTCGCTGCGGCCGGTGGCCACGATCGAGGCGTACTTGCGCGCCACGTCGGGGTGGATCTCCGGGTCCGGGTTGGACATGGCGAACACGATCGACTCCGGCGCCATCGACGCGATGAGCTCCTCGGCGATCAAACCCGCGGACAGGCCGAGGAACACGTCCGCGCCCGCCAGCGCCTCGGCCGCGCCGCCGGTAATGCCGCGCGGGTTGGTGCGGGTGGCCAGCTCGGCCTTCACCTCGTTGAGGTCGCCGCGGTCGCGGCTCACGATGCCCCTGGAGTCGAGCACGGTCACGTCCCGGACACCCGCAGCGAGCAGGATGTTCGTGCACGCGACACCGGCGGCGCCCGCGCCGGACACCACGACCTTCAGGTTCTCGAGGCCGCGGCCCTGCACCTTGGCCGCGCCGTTGAGGGCGGCGAGCACCACGATCGCGGTGCCGTGCTGGTCGTCGTGCATGACCGGGCAGTCCAGCGCCTCGATGACCCGCTTCTCGATCTCGAAGCAGCGCGGCGCGGAGATGTCCTCCAGGTTCACCGCGCCGAAGCTCGGGCGCAGGCGGATCAGCGTCTCGACGATCGCGTCGACGTCCTTGGTGTCCAGCACGATCGGGATCGAGTCCAGCCCGGCGAACTTCTTGAACAGTGCGGCCTTGCCCTCCATCACCGGCAGCGAGGCGCGCGGGCCGATGTCACCGAGGCCGAGCACGGCGGTGCCGTCGCTCACCACGACCACGAGCCGATCGGTCCAGGTGTAGCGCTTGGCCAGCGTCACGTCCTCCGCGATCGCCCGGCTGACCTGGGCGACGCCCGGCGTGTAGGCGATGGAGAGGTCACGCTGGGTATCCAACGGCGCGCTGAGTTCGACCGAGAGCTTGCCGCCGAGATGTCCCGCGAAAATTTCGTCGTTGGTGATTTCGGAGAGGCTTGCGGTGGCATTCGGTGCGTCAGTCACAGGTGACACGATTTCACTCCTGCGTGGGTCGGGCTAAACCGGGGGACGGTTACCACCGGGTAATGGGTATAAGACGTTTCACTACGCTCATCGGGTGCGCTGACCGGGATGTTTCGAGGCGGCTGCGAGCGAGCGAACACGGCTTGCCGATATGCGGCTGCCTCGCCTTCGCTCGGCCCGGCGCGGGCTGTAGACGGACTTCGTCCGGCTGCATCCTCTCCTGCGGCGGCGCGGCACTGATCCGCGGAGCAAGAACCGGACGGGTGGGTCCGGACAGAACATGCGGTGTGATCCCTCGGGCCGCGACGGTACGTCGCGAGGCGGAGATCGCCGTGACTCCCCTACCCGGCGGTGGCATAGGTAAGGAATCCGACACATTCTGCCAGTCCGGCAGGCGACTTGCCAAACCGGTTCGCTTTCGGCTGTGTCGCGCCTCATCAGTACACGGTAGGGTGCGGGAATTACCGTGAGGTAAGCGGAGACTCGCATTTCAGGGCCATGACGCGGTGAGTTGTCGCACGAAGCGACACGCTGTGTGCGTGAGACGCCTGCGCTGCCCCGGCCTCCCCTCGGCCCGGCCCCGCGCACGAACTCCGCGCGGCCTTCGCCGTTATGCGACTGCCTCAGCCGCCGCTAGGCGACGATGTCGCGTGCCTCCTCCGCCGTCGTCCTCGGCGCATCCGGACGCACCCACACGCTGCGCATCCCGCCCGACATCAGCCGCACCCGCCAATGATCGGTGGCGTCAGGATGATCGGTGCGCCGGTGCATGCCCCGGCTCTCGGTGCGCATCAGCGCGCTGTATTTCGTCCACCGGGCCACCGCGAGCAGCGCGGTGGCCTGCCGGGCACGCAGGCGATCCACACCGGTTCCGCCGAGACCGAACTCCGCGCCGGGCCACATCGCGTCCAGTTCGCGGATGCTGTCGCGCAGGCTGCCCGCGCTGCGCCAGTAGCTGCGCCGCAGCGGCAGGGTGTGCTCCTGCACCAGCCCCACCACCGCCCTCGGATCGATCCGCGCCACGGCGCCCAGCCCGGCTCCCGGCACCTCCTGCGCCGGGATGCGCCGGTCGGCGGCACGGGCGAACTTCGCCGCGCCCGTGCCCGCCCAGACGCCGGAGGCGATCGCCCACGCGCCGCTCAGCCCGCTGAACCCGCTCACCGCGCCGGTGATCGACTCGCGGCTCGCGACGTCACCCGCGGCGAACAGGCCCGCGACGGTCGTAGCGCAGTCCGCTCCGGTGACGCGCAGACCCCCGGTGCCGCGCACCGTGCCCTCCAGGACCGCACGCAGCGGCACCTGCCGCGCCCGGTCGGGCAGACCCGCGTGCGCCGGCCGAGCGCGCACGGCGACCGGCACGTCGTCGAGCGCGGCGAATACCCGGCGACCATCGGCGATGACCGCGAGCGCAGCCGAACCGTGCCCGGTCAGCTCATTGCCGGACTCGTCGTAGAGGGTGGCGAAGTGCAGTGCGAGATTCGGCTGCGCGGCCGGTTCGGTGCGCCCTACCGGTGTCAGCCCATAGGCGCTCGAGAACTCCATCCCGGACAGCTCGGCGCCCGCCTCCGCGGCCAACAGCAGTCCGTCGCCGGTGTCCACGTCGGTGCCCGCGCCGCCGGACAGGAATGCACAGCCGCCGGTGGCGACCACGACGGCACCCGCGCGCACGGTCCAGCGCCGGAACCCGTTGTGGTGCTGGAGCCCGGTGGCACCCGCCACTACCCCATCGCGGTCGACCAGCAGCTGCAGCACCGGATGGTGATCGAGAACGCGCACCCCCGCTTCACGCGCGAGGCGACGCATGCGGCGCAGATAACCGGCGCCGTCGAGGTATACCCGCCGGGTCGGCGTGGCCGTCGTTTCGGCGTAGATCCGGTGGCCCCACCGTGCCACATGCTCGACCCGCTGATGGGTCTCTTCGAGCACGCGGTACATCCAGTCCGGATCGGCGAGCCCGCCGCCGTGCGTGTGCCCGAGCCGTACCGCCTCGTCGCGGGCAGGGCCGGGCGGAACGTGCCAGACCGAGATCGCGCCGTAGGCGGTCGGCCCGCTCGATCCGCATCTCGCCTTGTCGACGAGCACGACGGTCGCGCCCGCCGCGGCCGCCGAGACGGCCGCCCAGGTTCCGGCGGGGCCACCGCCGAGAACCAGTACGTCCGTCTCGAGTTCACTCACAAAAAGAAATGTTCGGGCACAATTCACCGGCCCGCAACCAAAACAGGTGGCTCAGCTCCACCACTGCGTCCACAGCAATAATCCAGCAGCGAGGAAGACCACCGCCGATCCGGTCAACGCGGCCACTCCCCGATGCCGGTCCGCGTAGACCTGCGCCGCGAGGACCACAGCGGCCGCCGCCACATGCCAGGCGACCGACTCGCCGCCGGGCCCGGGAAACCCGCGCCGATCCGCGATCACGGCGGTGCCGACCACGACGAGCATTCCCGCGAAGGTGCCCGCGGCGACAAGCCCGCTGAGCCCACGCACCAGTCTCACGAGACGATCACCGGCACTCCGGTGGCCTTGCTCGCCAGCTTCTCGAATTGCACTGGGTCGGTGGTGAATTCGCCGAGCCCGATGGATTTGTTCGCGCCGTGGTAATCGGACGAACCGGTCGTGAGCAGACCGAGTTCGCCGGCCAGGTCGGTCAGCAGGGCGCGGTCGGCCGCGGAGTGGTCGGGATGCGCGATCTCCAGGCCGCCGAGTCCGAGTCCGGCCAGCTCGCGGATGTCATCGAGCGCCAGCAGCCTGCCCCGTTTGCGCGCCCTGGTGTGCGCGAGGACACTGACCCCGCCCGCGGAAGCAATCATCTCGACCGCGCGACGCAGCGGGGTGTCGGCCTTCTCCGCGTAGTAGCGGCCGTGCGGGGCGAGCAGCTCGGTGAACGCCGCGTCCACGCTCGGCACCACACCCGCTTCCACCAGCGCTCGCGCCAGATGCGGACGGCCCGCGGACGGCCCGGCCGAGGCGAGCACGGCATCCGGATCGATGGGCAGTCCGTCGGAGGCCATCCGCTCGGCCATGGCGCGCAGCCGCTCCACCCGCTCGGCGCGCAGCCGCTCGCGCTCGTCGGCGAAGCCGCGATCGGACGGGTCGAACAGATACGCCAGCAAATGCACCGGAACCGGCCAGCCGTCCGCGCCCAAACCCACGCAGGACATCTCCATGCCGCGGACCAGTGTGAGCCCCTTCGGTAGCGCGTCGACGGCCTCCGCCCAGCCCGCCGTGGTGTCGTGATCGGTGATCGCGACGATGTCCAGGCCCGCCGCGGCGGCGTTGCGCACCAGTTCGGCCGGAGTGTCGGTACCGTCGGACGCGGTCGAATGGGTATGCAAGTCGATACGCACGCTCTCAGTCTTACCGTGCGTGCACATCGTCCCGCACGCGCAGGCGGCCTTCGGCGCACTCGTGAGTGAGCGTCAGCGAGCGAACCGAAGACACAGCGCGCCGTCGCGAGCGAGCGTCAGCGAGCGAACCGAGGACACCGTGCGCGACGTAGCATCGTCAAGGTGCCGTCGTTTTCCCCGCTCTCCTCGTTTCGCGGCTCCGGCCGGACACCGCAACCGCGGTTCATCCCGGTGCCGACCGAACGGGCGATCGTCGACTGCGCGGTCTACGTGGAGGGCAAGCGCCTACCCGGCCGGTTCACCCACAAGCAGGCGCTCGCGCGAGTGCGCGACGAGGCAACCGGATTCGTCTGGGTAGGCCTGCACGATCCGGACCCGACGCAGATGGCCGATATCGCGGACACATTCGGGCTGCACCAATTGGCCGTGGACAACGCGCTGAACAAGCATCAGCGGCCCAAGCTGGAGCGCTACGACGACCTGCTGCTGCTGGTGCTGCGTACGGTCAGTTACGTCGAGCACGAGATGCACACCGTCAGCGAGATCGTGGAGACCGGTGAGATCGTCGTGTTCACCGGCCGCGACTTCGTGGTCGCGGTGCGACATGGCGAGCATTCCGGGCTCGCCGAGGTCCGCAGGGCCTTGGAGGAAGACCCCGCGCAGCTGTCGCTCGGGCCGGGTGCCGTACTGCACGCGATCACCGACCGGATCGTCGACTCCTACATCGACGTGGCCCAATCGGTCGAGAACGACATCGACGAGATGGAAGAACAGACCTTCACCCCGCACAGCTTGGTCACCGCCGAATCCATCTACCAGCTCAAGCGCGAGGTGGTGGAGCTGCGGCGCGCGGTGAATCCGCTGGCCGCGCCGCTGCAGCTGCTCAGCCACAATCCGGACCTGCCGGTGCCCAAGGAGGTTCGGCGCTATCTGCGCGATGTCAGCGAGCGCCACACCGGTGTCGCGGAGCGCATCAACGACTTCGACGAGGCGCTCAGCGCGCTGATCGGCGCCGCGCTGGCCAAGGTCACCGTGCAGCAGAACACCGACATGCGCAAGATCTCGGCGTGGGTCGCGATCGCGGCCGTGCCGACGATGATCGCCGGTATCTACGGCATGAACTTCGAGCACATGCCGGAGTTGAAGCAGGTCTGGGGTTATCCGGCGGTGTGGCTGGTCATCCTTGTCATCTGCACGGGTTTGCTGATCACCTTCCGCCGCAACAAGTGGTTGTAGCCGCGGCTCACAGCTGTGCCGCGCCGCGTCCCGGATCGCGCACGTCGATCCCCGCTTCCTGCCAGGCATCCCGCAACGCCTGGGCGCCGCGCACCCGCACCCACGCCGCCTCGGTGGCCGTGACCGGCGTCACCGCGAAGTACCGCACCGGTTCGGCCGGCTCGGGCAGCACGATGTCGGGAATCTCGCTGTCGCCGAGCAGAACCGCGGTGAACGGCGCTTCCCGCCACATCGGCTCACCCAGGTCCATCAGCGCATCCGCTTGCAGCACAATGCCTTCCACGGCGGGCGCGGCGGCAAGCACGCCGAGCGCCTTGGCCAGCCCCGAACTCGCGCCGACGCCGGACCGCAGCGTCAGCACCAGCTCCGCGCGCGGCCCGCGCACCGGATCCGCGTGCAGCGCGGTGGGATCGCCCATCGGGTGCCTGGACCCGCCCAGCGTCGCGTAGTGCACCACATCGCCGTCGACGATGCGCAGGATCTCGATCGGCTCCACACCGAGAAAAGTCACCGACGCCGCGTCGACGGCGGCGGCATCCACGCCGAAATGGCCCAGCACCGCGGTGCGGACCGTCTCCAGTACCTCCATGCGTCAGATGGCCAGCCGTGCGAGCATGTCACGCGCCTGCTCCGCCGACTTCGGGTCGCACAGCACATCGTAGCGGCCCGCCACCAACTGCATGGTGGACGCGAAATCGCGCTGGCCCCTGGTCGCCGCGTACGGGATCGTGGTCGAGATGACACCGAAGATGATGCCGCCGACCAGGCCGACGGCCAGTGGCCCCAGTGCGCCGCTGGTGGTGAACAGGCTCAGCAGCAGACCGAGGAACAGGCCGAGCCAGGCGCCCGACACCACGCCGCCGCCGATCACCTTGCCCCAGGTCAGCCGATAGAGGACCCGCTCGACCTGCATCAGGTCGACGCCGACGATGGTCACGTCCTGCACCGGGAACTGGTTGTCGGCCAGATGGTCGACCGCCTTCTGCGCCTCGGCGTAGGTCGGGTAGGAGCCGACCGGCCAGCCCGACGGGGGCGTCGGAAGGCCCTGCCGCGCGCGGTTCGAGTTCCCCAAGGGATTCGTCATGCCTCTATTCTGCTATCGCTACTGATCGTGCGTCGGGGTGAAACGCGTGGTGCGCGTCATTCCGGCGGCCCGGCCCTTCTCCGCGATCACCTGCGCCATCTTGGCGCTCGCCTCGTCGATCATCTCGTCGCCGAGCATGACCGCGCCGCGGGCGCCACCGGCGGCAGAAGTGTGGAAGGCGTAGGCGTCCAGGATCTCTTCGGCACGGTCGTAGTCGGCCTGGCGCGGGCTGAAGATCTCGTTCGCCGCCTCGATCTGGCCGGGGTGCAGCACCCATTTGCCGTCGAACCCGAGCGCCGCGGTGCGCGCGGCCGCCCGCCGGAAGCCTTCGACATCCCGGATCTGCAGGTACGGGCCGTCGATCGCCTGGAGTCCGTGCGCGCGGGCGGCGAGCAGGATGGTCATCAGGATGTGATGGTAGGCGTCGCCGGTGTCGTAGCCCTCCGGTTGTTCGCCGACCACCAGCGTGCGCATGTTGATACTGGCCATGAAATCGGCCGGACCGAACACCAGGGTCTGCACCCGGGGACTCGCGGTGGCGATCGCATCGATAGCGCGCAGTCCCAGCGCGTTCTCGATCTGCGGCTCGATGCCGATCCGGCCGACGTCCAGGCCGCAGGTCTTCTCCAGCTGGGTCAGCAGCAGGTCCAGCGCGCGCACCTGACCGGCGTCGGTCACCTTGGGCAGCAGAATCGCGTCCAGCGCCGCGCCTGCGCCCTCGACCACGGAGATGACGTCGGTGTACGTCCATTCGGTGGTCCAGTCGTTCACCCGCACCACGCGCAACTGCGATCCCCAGCCGGAGTCGTTCAGCGCCGCCACGATATTCGCCCGCGCCTCGGCCTTTGCCACCGGCGCGACCGCGTCCTCCAGATCTAGGAAGACCTCGTCGACGGGCAGTGTCTTGGCTTTCTCGATCATCTTCGCGTTGCTCCCCGGGCAGGCGAGCACCGAACGGCGCGGTTTCATGATCACTCCCGTCGATCGTGGCGCGGGGGCGGACACCCGCTCGCGAACCTCTAGCCTGGCAGCATGGCAGCAACCAGGGTGTACGTCGCCAGGCTGGCCGGCCTGGTGGTGCTGGGACCGGACGGCGAGTCTATCGGCCGGATCCGTGACGTGGTCGTGGCCATCCGCTACGACCGCCAGCAACCACGCGTGCACGGACTCGTCGTCGAACTGCCCACCCGGCGGCGCATATTCGTGCCTATCCTGCGGGTCACCGCGATCGAGCCCGGTATGGTCACGCTGAACACCGGGACGGTCAGCCTGCGGCGCTTCACCCAGCGACCCGGCGAAATGCTCGCCTTGGCACAGATCGTTGATTCGGTGGTCCGGGTGGAGGACCCGGACCTGCCGGATCTGACCGGCGTGGACGTGCACGTGGTGGATCTCGGCATCGAACAGGCCCGCAGCAGGGACTGGCTGGTCAGCCGGGTGGCCGTGCGCGGGCACCGCAGGCTGGGACGCAGGCGCGCCGTGCACGTGGTCGACTGGACCAGGGTGTCCGGCCTGACGCCCTACGAGATCGACAGGCGCGGACAGGACGTCACGCAGCTGCTGGAACAGTTCGAGGGGATGCGCGCGGCCGACGTCGCGCATCTGCTGCGCGAGCTGCCGGAGAAGCGGCGCGTCGAAGTGGCCGTCGCGCTGGATGACGAACGCCTCGCCGACGTGGTGCAGGAACTGCCCGACGACGAGCAGGTCGAGCTGCTCAGCCACCTGGAGACGCGCAGGGCCGCCGACCTGCTCGAGGCGATGGACCCCGACGACGCCGCCGACCTGCTCGGCGAACTGCCCGAGGGGGAGGCCGAATCGCTGCTGGCCCTGATGGATCCACAGGAGTCCGAGCCGGTCCGCAGGCTGCTCGAGCACTCCCCCTACAGCGCGGGCGGTTTGATGACGCCGAAGCCGGTCATCCTGACGCCGTCCACGACAGTGGCCGAGGCGCTGGCGCGGGTGCGTAATCCCGACCTGACTCCGGCACTGGCCTCCATGGTCTTCGTGGTCCGCCCGCCCACCGCGACGCCGACCGGCCGCTACCTCGGTTCGGTGCACATCCAGCAACTGCTGCGCGAGCCGCCCGCCCATCTGGTCGGCGGCATTCTCGACACCGACCTCTCGCCGCTGCGCCCCGAACTCCCGCTGGCCGCGGTGACCCGCTACTTCGCGACCTACAACCTGGTATGCGGGCCGGTGGTGGACGAGGAGAATCACCTGCTCGGCGCGGTCAGCGTCGATGACGTGCTCGACCACCTCCTGCCCGAGGACTGGCGCGATCAGGAGACGAACGACGAAAGAGGCGGAGCATGAGCGGTAGCGAGGTGGCGGCATGACCGAGAGCGACACCGGCGTGCGGATCGTCCACAGCAGGGCACGTCAACGCTTGGAAACGCCGCTGGAAAGCCGGTTCCGGCTGGAGTGGGACGCCGAGGCGATGGCCCGCAGCAGCGAGCGGGTGGCGCGGTTCCTCGGGACGGGACGGTATCTGGCGGTTCAGACGATCCTGGTGGTGGTCTGGATCCTGTTGAACATCTTCGCGGTTAGGCTGCGGTGGGACCCCTATCCGTTTATTTTGCTGAATCTGGCCTTCTCTACCCAGGCCGCGTACGCCGCGCCGCTGATCCTGCTCGCGCAGAACCGGCAGGACAACCGGGACCGGGTCGCCTTGGAGGAGGACCGGATGCGGGCCGCTCAGACCAAGGCGGACACCGAGTTTCTGGCCCGGGAACTCGCGGCGTTGCGCCTCGCCGTCGGCGAGGTGGTCACCCGTGATTACGTGCGCCGCGAATTGGAGGAAATAAAAGGAATTCTGGACCGGATCGAATCCGCGGAATCCGTGGCACGCGAGATTCGCGCGGAAGGAACGGGAAAGGCGGGGCGCAAGAAAAGCTCCGGCCGAAAGTCCGCTCCGGCACCGGGTTCACCGCCGATAAGCGATGATTGACCGGAAATACCCGACAACGACCTGACTGATGGGTAACCTGGACAACGTTGTCCCGAGCGACCCGGGCAGGGGATGTCCCGGACAACCGCTCCCGTGACGTCGAGGGATTGGGTGTGGCCGTATGCGTGTTTCTGCTCCGGTGACGGTCTCGGCTG